>CAXICH010000094.1:0-8426 GCA_964022245.1 uncultured Alphaproteobacteria bacterium | reverse complement strand
ACCCTCGACTATGGCTGGATCGCCGACATCGCCCGCGATCTGGACATTCCCTTCTGCGTCGCCGGGGGCATCGCCGATGCCGACCAGGCCGCCCGCTGTCTCGACCACGGGGCTGACAAGGTCTCGGTCAATTCGCGTGCACTGGCCCGGCCGGAGCTGATCACCGAGATGGCCGAACGGCTGGGCCGCCAGTGCGTGGTGGTCGGCGTCGACAGCCGCCTCATCGACGGCGAATGGCACGTGCATCAGTTCACAGGCGATGCCTCGGCCACCCGCCGGACCGGTCGGGCGACCCTCGACTGGATCGTCGAAGCGCAGGAGCGCGGCGCGGGCGAGATCGTGCTGAACGTCATGGATCAGGACGGCGTCCGGAACGGTTATGACATCGCCCAGCTGAAGGCCGCGCGCGAGCGGCTGACCATTCCGCTGGTCGCCTCGGGCGGAGCGGGCGCGCCCGACCACTTCCGCGAGGTGTTCGAAAAAGCCGATGTTTCGGGTGCGCTGGCGGCCAGCGTGTTCCACACCGCGGCCATCGCCATCCCGGACCTCAAACGCTATCTCGCCGACGCCGGACAGGAGATCAGGCTGTGACCCTCAACCCTGACACCCTCGACTTCGACAAGGGCGACGGCCTGATCCCCGTGGTCGTTCAGGACGCGGCAACCCTGCAGGTGCTGACCCTGGCCTATATGGACCGTGCCGCGCTGGACGAGACGCAGGCGAGCGGCGAGGCGACCTTCTTCTCGCGCTCGCGCGGCGGACGCTGGCGCAAGGGCGAGACCTCGGGCGACCGGCTGCACGTCGTCTCCCTCACCCCCGACTGCGACGGCGATACCCTGGTGCTCAAGGTCCGGCCGGTCGGCAACGCCTGTCACCTCGATCGCGTCAGTTGTTTCGGGAAGGAGGACGCGCCCGGGCTTGGCCGTCTGGCCCGGCTGGAGGCGACCATCGCCGCCCGTTCCGACGCTGATCCGGAGACCAGCTGGACCGCCCGCCTCATGGCCGAAGGCCCCAAACGCGCCGCGCAGAAGGTTGGCGAAGAGGGCGTCGAGACCGCACTGGCCGGGGCAGCCGGCGACACTGATGAGCTTGCGAATGAGGCGGCGGACCTCATCTATCACCTGTTCGTTCTGCTCAAGACGCGTCACATGGTGTTTCAGGACGTGCTCGACGTGTTGGCCCGGCGGGCTGAAACGGCCAAGAACCCTGACTGACGGCGCGCCTCTTTCGGCCGGCGCGCCCGGACGAAGAGACGGAGAGGCGAATGTCGGCCCTGATACTGTTCGGCGGAGGTGGCGATCTGGCGCTGCGCATGCTGCTGCCGTCGCTCTATTTCCTCGACCACGACGGTCTGCTGGATCCCGGACTGAAGATCATTGCCGCCGCCCGCTCGGACGAGACCCGGGACGATTACATTGCGCGGGTCCGCGCCTCGGTCGAGCCGCGCGCGACCTCTGACGAGGCGTGGTCGGACGACACCTGGGCGCGCCTGGCCGGCCGGCTGGACTATGTGGCGCTCGACGCCACCAGCGCAGACGAGCTGAAGGCGCTGAAGGCGAAAATCGGGAGCGGCGCTGTAACCGCTTTCATGGCGGTCTCGCCCTCGCTCTACGGCCGGATCGTTCCGGCCATGCACGCCGCAGGGCTGGCCGGACCGGACACGCGCATTGTGCTGGAGAAGCCGGTCGGTCGCGATCTGGAGAGCTTCCGCGAGATCGACGATGCCGTCTCGGCCGTGTTCGACGAGAGCCAGGTGTTCCGCATCGATCACTATCTGGGCAAGGAGACCGTCCAGAACCTGATCGCCCTGCGCTTCGGCAACACCATCTTCGAGCCGCTCTGGAACAATCTGACCATCGACCATGTGCAGATCACCGTGGCCGAGACCGTCGGAGTGGGCGACCGCTGGCCCTATTATGACGAGTACGGCGCTTTGCGTGACATGCTGCAGAACCACATGCTGCAGTTGCTGTGTCTGGTGGCCATGGAGCCGCCGTCGGACATCGACGCGGACTCGGTGCGCAACGAAAAGGTCAAGGTCTTGCGCAGTCTGAGGCCGATCACGGTCGAGGAGGCAACCCGCGTCACGGCGCGCGGTCAGTACCCGGAGTATCTGACCGAACGGGGCGCCGCGACCGACACCGAGACCTTTGTCGCCATACGCGCCGACATCGACAACTGGCGCTGGGCGGGCGTGCCCTTCTTCATGCGGACCGGCAAATGCATGGCCGAAAAGCGCACCGAGATCGTCATCCAGTTCAAACCGGTGCCCCACTCGATCTTCGGGCGGGACGGGTCGGGCTATCGCAGCGCCATCCAGCCCAACCGGATGATCATTGAACTCCAGCCCGATGAAGACATTTCGCTTGAGGTGATGAACAAGCAACCGGGCCTCGACCAGCGCATGCAGCTGCAGCCCATCACCATGAGCCTGTCGTGGGGCCACAATGACCGCAAGGCCCGCCCGCCCCGCCGCCGCATCGCCTATGAGCGGCTGCTGCTCGACGCCATGTCCGGCGACTCCACCCTGTTCGTCCGCCGCGACGAGGCAGAGCAGGCGTGGAAATGGGTGGATGAGGTCTCGGACGCCTGGGAGGGCGCGGCGATGAAGGTCGATCCCTACGACCCCGGCAGCTGGGGCCCGGAAGCCGCCGACCTGCTGCTGTCGCGCACGGGCCGCCAGTGGAACAGCCATGAGCGTTGAGATCGAAACCTTTCCCACCCGCGCCGCATGGGCCGCCGCCTGCGCCGACCGCATGACCGGGGCACTGTCCGGTGCCCTGGCCGAGCGCCCGCGCGCCTTTTTCGCCGGATCGGGCGGCTCCACCCCCGGCCCCGTCTATGCCGCCATGCGCGAGGCTGATCTCGACTGGAGCCGGGTGACCGTCACCCTGGTCGATGAACGCCATGTGCCGGAAAGCTCGTCCGAGTCGAATGCGACCCTGCTGAAGACCAGTCTGCCGATCGGCCTTGGGCAGGCCGGCTTCATTCCGCTGTACAGCGCCGCCCCGACGGTAGACCGGGCCGCCGCCGTCGCCACCAAGGCGCTCAACGCCGCCACCGACCGGCTGGATGCGGCCCTGCTGGGCATGGGCGAGGACGGACACATTCTGTCGATGTTTCCCGAAAGTCCGACGCTCAAGACGCTGCTCATTCCCGCCCTCACCCCCGCCGTGCTCGGTGTGCCCAAAGGCCGCGACGGTCTGGCCCCCAGCCTGGAGCGCCTGTCGATGAACCTGCCGTGGCTGATGGCTTGCGGTACCGTCGTCATGGCCCTGACCGGCTCTGCCAAGCGTAAGGTGTTCGAGGATCGCATCATGGCCGATCCCGCTATCGTCCCCGTCGCGGCGCTGGCCGCCCACATTCCCTACCTGCAAGTCCTATGGACGGAGGAGTCCGCATGACCGACCTCCACCCCACCCTGAAATCGGTCACCGAGCGCATCATCGCCCGCAGCCGTGACACCCGCGCCGACTATCTGGGCCGTATGGACGAGGCCGCGACCGACCGGCCCGGCCGCGCCAAACTGTCCTGCGCCAACTGGGCCCACGCCTTCGCCGGAGCGCCGGTAAAGGACAAGCTGAACGCCATGTCGGGCAGCCAGCCGAACCTCGGCGTCGTCACCGCCTATAATGACATGCTGTCAGCCCACCAGCCGTTCGAGCGCTTCCCCGAGGTCGTTCGTCAGGCCGTGCGCGAGGTGAATGCCACCGCCCAGGTCGCCGGCGGCACGCCCGCCATGTGCGACGGGGTGACCCAGGGCCGCCCCGGAATGGAGCTGTCGCTGTTCAGTCGCGACCTGATCGCCATGTCGACGGCCATAGCCCTGACCCACGACGCGTTCGATGCGGCCCTCTGCCTCGGCGTCTGCGACAAGATCGTGCCGGGCCTGTTCATGGGCTCGCTGGCCTTCGGCCATCTGCCGGTCGTCTTCGCCCCCGCCGGCCCCATGCCCAGCGGCATCCCCAATGCGGAAAAGGCTCGGGTGCGGGCCCTCTACGCCCAGAACAAGGTCGACCGCGCGACCCTGCTGGAGAGCGAGGTGGCCAGCTATCACTCGCCGGGCACCTGCACCTTTTACGGGACGGCCAACTCCAACCAGATGATGATGGAGGTGATCGGCCTGCATCTTCCGTCCACGGCCTTTGTCCATCCGGACACAGGCCTGCGCGATGCCCTGACCGCCGCGGCGGCCAGGCGGGCGGTCGAACTGGCCCGTTCCGGCGAGGGGCGGATGAGCCGGGTGGTCGACGAGAAGTCGATCGTCAACGCCATCATCGCCCTGCTGGCCACCGGCGGCTCGACCAATCACGCCATCCATCTGGTCGCCATGGCCCGGTCGGCCGGTGTGCTGATCGACTGGACGGACATGGATGAGCTGAGCAGCTGCACGCCGTTGCTGGCGCGCGTCTATCCCAACGGCTCGGCCGATGTGAACGCCTTCCAGGCTGCGGGCGGCGTGGCCTTCGTGGTGCGCGAACTGGCGGCCACCGGCCACCTGCACACCGACGTCACCACCGTCATGGGCGAGGGACTGGAGGCCTATTATCAGGAGCCCATGCTGGACGAGGACGGCCAGCTGGTCTGGCGCGACGGCGTCTCGGAGAGTCTGGACACCGACATTCTGCGCCCCGCCTCCGACCCTTTCCAGAAGGACGGCGGACTTCGCCTTGTGCAGGGCGAATTGGGCCGCGCCGTCATCAAGGTGTCGGCGGTCAAGCCCGAGCACCGGGTGGTCGAGGCCCCGGCCGCCGTCTTCGACAGCCAGGAAGCCGCGCTTGAGGCGTTCAAACAGGGCCAGCTGGACCGCGACGTGGTCGTGGTGCTGCGCTTCCAGGGACCGAAGTCGAACGGCATGCCCGAATTGCACAGCCTGTCGCCCGCGCTCAGCGTCCTGCAGGACCGCGGCTTCAAGGTCGCCTTCGTCACCGATGGCCGGATGTCGGGCGCCTCGGGCAAGACTCCGGCCGCCATCCACCTCAGCCCGGAGGCGCTGGCCGGGGGCTCGATCGCCCGGGTGCGGGATGGCGACATTCTCCGGCTGGACCCGGATCAGGGCGTGCTGACGGTCGTCGGCGTGCCGGACTTTGCCGACCGCCCGTGCGCACCCCGCGCCGAAGGCCATCTCCAGACCCACTCCTGGGGCTATGGACGCGAGCTGTTCGGGGCCTTCCGCGATGCCGTCAGCTCGGCCGAGGAAGGCGCCTCCATCTGTTTCGCCCAGCCTCCCGCCGGCCCGCCCGGCACCGACACGCCGCCCGACCCCAATGTCGTCGACCGCACGATGGACGCCTGAATGAGCAACGCCCCTCTCCACCTTGTCGGCGACGTCGGCGGCACCAATGCCCGCTTTGCCCTGTCGCGCATGGTCGACGGCGTGCCGCGCATCGAGCACCATCAGAGTTTTCCAGCCGAGGATTACCCGACCTTTCTGGAGGGCGTGCGGGCCTTTCTGAAGGGGTGCGACGAACGCCCTGCCGGCGGTGTGATTGCCGTGGCCGGACCGGTCACCGACGGCTTCATCGACCTGACCAATTCGCCCTGGCGGGTGTCAGAAGCCGAGCTGGCCAGTCTGGGGGTCGGCCCCATCCGGCTGATCAACGATTTCGAAGCCCTGGCATGGGCCGCCCCGCTTATCGGCGGCAATGATCTCGCCCATCTGGGAGGGCCCGCGACCGGCGATCCTCACCAGACCCTGGCCGTACTGGGACCCGGCACGGGCTTTGGCGTCTCAGCCCTCGCGCGCGACCACCGGGGCTCGGCCGTGGCGCTGGCGTCCGAGGGCGGTCATGTCGATTTCGCGCCGTCCGACGCCATCGAGGATGAAGTGTTGCGGATTCTGCGGCGGCGCTACACCCGGGTGTCGATCGAGCGGCTGGTCTGCGGGCCCGGTCTGGTCAATCTGCACAGGGCGCTGGCCGAGATCGAGGGTCGCCCCACAGCCATCGATGATCCGGCCGAGATCACCCGTGATGCCCTGGCCGATCCCCGCGGCCCGTGCGGATCGACGCTGGCCCGCTTCTGCGCGATCCTGGGTTCGGTCGCCGGGGATGTCGCCCTGACCACGGGGGCGCGCGACGGGGTCTATATCGCCGGCGGAATCGCGCCGCGCATCCTCGACTTCCTGAAGGCCAGCCCGTTCCGCGAACGCTTCGAACAGAAGGGGCGCTTTACCCCCTATATGCAGGCCATTCCGACCTGGGTGATCCTGCACCGGCAGGCGGCCCTCTTGGGCGCCGCCCGGGTGGCCTGCCGCAACGACTGATGGGTCATCACGTCCGCGTGAACCCTTTTCCGCGTTCCGGCGTTGAGGTGTCTCAACTGAGGAAGGGACTTCTCATGCGTAAACTGATCATCGCCTCCGTTTCGGCCGTGGCCCTGATGGGCGTGGCCGCCTGCAACGAAAGCGCTGCCGAAAAGGAAGCCGACGCCCAGGCTGATGTCATCGAGGCCCAGGCCGAAGTCGAGGCCACGAAACTCGAAAACGCCGCCGACCAGGCCACCAGCGACGCCGAACGTGACGCGCTGAACGACCGCGCCGACGCGGTCGAGGAGGCCGGCGAACGGCGGGCCGATGCCGTCGAGGACGCGGCGGATGGCGCCAACACTGTGCCCCCCGCACAGTAACAGCTCCGACCTGCCGGGGGGTCATGCCCCCGGACATCCTTCGGAAGGAAAGGCCCCGCCATTGCCCCGGCGGGGCCTTTTTTCCTGCCCGCTAGCCGGCCCGTTTCGGCGGCCAGGGGATGAAGGCGCTGGTGCGCCGCACATAGTCGGCATACCCCGGCCGCGAGCTGTGTATCGACTTCTCGGTAATTCCGATCCCCGACCATTTCGTCAGGGTAAAGGTCAGGAAGATCGGCCCGAGGATCGACGCCACACCCGGGCCCGTCTCGGCCGCAAGCAGATAGAGCCCCCACCAGACACAGGCATCACCGAAGTAGTTGGGGTGGCGGGTGTAGCGCCACAGGCCGGTGTCCAGCACCTTGCCTCTGGTCGAGGGATCCCTCCGGAAAGCGGCGAGCTGCGCGTCGCCGATCGTCTCGAACACGAGACCGACGGCGAACAGGGCGACACCGGCCCAGCCCAGCCAGCCCACGGGCGGCGCCCCGGCCACCTGTCCCAGCTGCACCGGAAGGGAGGTCAGCCAGGCCAGCCCCCCTTGCGGCAGGAAGACAAACAGCAGCGCGACCATCGACCAGCTCTTGCCGGTCTTCGTCTGACGTCCGATCAGGTCGGTATAGCGCCGGTCCTCACCATGCGACCGCCAGCGCAGGAACAGGTGCAGGCCCAGCCGCACCGCCCACAGTCCGCACAGCCCGACCAGCAGTGCCGAACGCAGGGTGTCGCCGTCCGCCCGGGGCCAGGTGACCAGGGCGAGGAACAGCATGGCCATCGGCCAGACGGCGTCGATGAAGCTGACATCGCGGATACGCACCGCCACCAGCCACAGCAGGCTCATGACGCCGAGGATCAGCGCCAGATTGACGCCCAGCAGCAGGCCGATCTCGGTCAGGGTCATCGTCAGCTCTCCGACAGCGGGGGACAGTCCCCTATACGCGCGACGCCGTCACCGGGATGCCCCGCGCGACGCGCCTCATTCGTGATGCTGCGCCCCGAATGTCCGCTCCAGCCGCCGCTCCAGCCGGGTCTTCACGCCGTCGATCAGGCTGAAGGCGGCCGGTATGAAGATCAGCGACAGGGCCGTCGAGGTGATCAGCCCGCCGATCACGGCGACCGCCATGGGACTGCGGAACTCGGTCCCCTCGCCAAAGGCCAGGGCGATCGGCAGCATGCCCAGACCCATGGCGAGCGTCGTCATGATGATCGGCCGGGCGCGCTTGTGGGCCGCATCCAGAATTGCTGCGCGACGCTCCATACCGTCCTTCATGGCGATAATGGCGTAGTCGACCAGCAGGATGGAGTTCTTGGCGGCAATCCCGGTCAGCATGATGATCCCGATCAGGGCGGGCATCGACAGCGACTTGCCCGTCACCAGCAGCAGGAAGAAGGCCCCGCCGAACGACACGGGCAGCGCCGCCAGAATGGTGATCGGGTGGAAGAAGCTGCGGAACAGCAGCACCAGGACCACATACATCAGCAGGATTCCGGTCACGATGGCGAACATGAAGCCGATGCCCGTCTCCTGCAGGTTCTCAAGCTCCCCGGACACCGCCTGGGACACGCCCGCGGGGAGGTTCTTCATGGCCGGCAGGGCATCAACCCGCTCGGACGCCTGGCCCAGCGTGATGCCGTTCAGCTCGGCCGTCAGCGTCGCCACCCGCTTGCGGTCAAGGCGACTGATCTGGTTCGGCCCGGCCCCGAAGGAAATATCCGCCACAGCCGTCAGGGGGACGGAGGCTCCGGACGCCGTCGGCACGCGCAGGTTTTCCAGAATGCCCAGATCGCTGCGGGCTTCCTCGCGC
>CAXICH010000093.1:0-8444 GCA_964022245.1 uncultured Alphaproteobacteria bacterium | reverse complement strand
GAAGATCTTGCTGACCGCATGGCCGACCGGCTGGATGATCTCGATGGTGTAGGAATCGCGCACGATCCGCGACAGCAAGGATGACTGGAAGCCGGACCCGGTGCCGATCTCGAGTGTCACGTCGGTGGGTTTGGGCTCGGCCAGCTGGGTCATATAGGCCTGGCCCAGATAGTCGCTGAGCACGGAGCCGTGGCCGATCGCCCACGGCTTGGGGTTGGCCTCATAGGCCTGGTACGCCGTCGAATCCTGCGAGGCATAGGCGTAGTGATAGAAGTCGCGCGGCACGCTCTCGAAGGCCTGCACCACGCGCGGGTCAGCCGCGCCGAATTTGCCGTCCAGGTAGGTCTTGATGCGCTGAATGGCGGCGGGTTTGCGCGACTGGATGACGTCGAACTGGGCGCGGCTGAGGCTGCTGGGGCGCTCCGACGCGGCCATGGCGGCGACAAAGGTGTCATAGGTCCACGGCCGGGCCGGCATGCGGACGGTTTCGGAGACGGCGCTGTCGGTCGCCTCAGGAGCCGCTGCGGCCGCCGCGGCGTCGGTCGGGGGCGCGGGCGTGTCGCCGCCCGTACGGGTGGGGTTCAGCCGGGCCTGAAGGCGCTCGCGCGTCGCCTCGTCACAGGCGGCGAGGGTCGAGGCCCCGGCGAGGGCCGCGCCTCCGGCGATCAGGCGTCTACGGTCGATCGTCATGGCGGGAATCCTTTTTACGCAGGCGACGAAACAGGAAGGGGATCGGGGGCGGACCGCGTGCGGCGGCCCGGCGGCAGGGCGAGGAAGGCCAGCAGGTAGAGGGCGGCTCCCGCCATCAGCAGGGAGGAGAAGCCGACCTCGCGCGACATCAGATTGGCCAGCGGCGTGGCGACGACCGAGAAGGCGCCATTCAGCCCCCAGGCCCAGGGCAGCATCCGCCCCTCGCCGACCTGGATCAGACCCAGCGGGAAGGGCAGGCCGAGCGCCAGCGAGACGGGCGCCGCCGCCGCCAGAACGATCAGTCCCCGGATCCAGGCGGGCTGGTCGAGGGTCGACAGCATGACGGCCTCGCCCCGCGTGAACACCAGATATATCCAGCCCAGCACCACGATCAGGGACACGAACGAGGCCACCTTGGGCAGGGCCGCGACCCGGCCGGCGATCAGACTGCCGAGACCCGAGAAGATCAGCATCGACGTCAGCACCAGGGCAAAGGCCGAGGAGTAGTCGTTCAGGTAGAAGGCCGCCTTGTCGATCAGGAAGATCTCGATCAGCAGGAAGCCCAGCCCCAGACTGGGGAAATACAGCACCGGCCACAGGCGACGGGGCTCGGGCGCAGCAAGCTTCCGCTTGCGGAACATCAGCGGGGCAGCGAGGACCAGCAGGGCGATCAGCGCCGCCTGGGCCAGCACCACCAGATTGACGAGGGCGCCGATCTCCGCCTGGGGCAGGACCTCCAGCCGGTGGATCAGGGTCGTCGGCCGATCCAGGCGCAGCGAGGCATAGTAGGCGGGCCGGTCCAGCGTCTGGGGCCGGATGTTGAAGGCCCGGCTGGAGGGGGTGTCGCGCCCCTGCAGCACCGCCTCGGCCTCGCGGGCGATGGCATCGTCCGTGCCCTGTGACACCACGGTGCCGCTCTCGAAGGACACCACCGGCAGATCGTTGAACAGGCCGGCGCGGGCGGCCTCGACATCCAGACCCGGCCGCCAGGAAATGTCGAAGGACCGGGCGGCGGCGAAGGTCTCGAGCGCGGCGACGTCCGCTTCGCTCCACGGCGTGGGCGAGATCAGAATGCGGGCATTCCACGCCGAGCGATAAACCATGACGTGGTCCTCGGGGCGCTCGACGCCGGCCCGGATCAGGGCCTCCCGCGCCGTGCTCATCACCCGGAAGGCATAGACGGGAAAGTCACGGATCGAGACGGGCACCGACACCATGCCGTCGGGTTCGAGGGCGGCCAGATAGGCCTGCATGGCCTCGACGGTCAGGGCGGTGACATTGGCGGGAGCGGCATCGATGAAGTCGGACGAGACGTCGATGACGTCAAAGCCTTCGTCGGGCGCCGCACCCGCCGCCCGGGCGACGGCCAGCGGTCCACCCTCGGCCAGTCGCACACTGCCCCCCAGCGCCAGTCCACGCGACGGTCCAAGACCGTGCGTCAGGGCATGCTTCAGCACCGGCTCGCTTTCGACGACCAGCAGGTGCTCGGCGCTCAGCGCCCGCGCCTCGGCCAGACGGAAGCCGCCGGACGCCCCGAGGATCAGCACCCCGGCGCGGGGCCGCAAGACATAGGGGGCCGCCGACAGGGCGCTGTCGGCATAGCCGCCGCCCAGCCCGCCCGCCTTGGGCAGGGCCGCAATCCGGCTGCCGTCCCGGTACAGACCGTAGGTCGGGGGCGGCCCCTCGACCTCCATCATCGAGGCGTTGTTGGAGACGTCGGCGTCGACCCGCTCGGTGAAATTGTCGAGCATCAGATAGTGGCCGCGCGGGCGACGGACCTCGGCCACCACCTCGGCGCCCTGGGTGTTCATCGGCGCATAGACGGCCTTGAACTCGGAGTAGGCCGGCGGGGTGCCCAGCAGCAGGATGGCCTCGCCCAGCACCAGTGCGCCCCCGGCCAGTGCCCCGCCCAGCGCGCTGTAACGGCCCGGCTGGAACAGCGGCGCCAGCGCCAGCGGCACCAGCAACAGCGGCGCCAGAAGGAAGGGGTGGACGAGGAACATCAGCCCCAGGGCCAGGGCCGACCCCAACCCTGCCCCGATCAGGTCATAGGCATAGACCCGCCCGATTTCGCGCGGGTTCAGGATGAAGATCAGCGCGATATAGAGGCCTGCCAGAAAGAAGAAGGGCAGCAGGGCGCCGTAATAGCCCGCGATATTCAGCAACTGGTCGGCCCAGGTCGTGGGGTTCTGCAGTTGCAGCGGGTTGAAAGGGTTGCGGGCGATCCGCTCGTAGCCCAGCGCCGCCGCCAGCACCATGGCGGCCGGCAACACGGCGCGCAGCCACTGACCATGTCGCTCGACCGTGTCACGGAACAGGGCCACGACCACGCCCGAGAGGGCAAAACCCGCCATGACGATCGAGATGATCCAGTAGCCGTACTCGGACCATTTCGCGACGGCGAAATAACGGGTCAGGGCGTTCTCGATCCCGACCACGCCCAGCGCCACGAGGAACAGGGGGATCAGCGCCGCCCGACTGTGCTTCGACAGGGCGCTCACAGGGCGGACCATGCCGCAGGCCGCCGGATCGCGATGCGATCCTGGCCCGGTTTTCCGCGCACGGAAGACTTCAAGGTTAACAGCCCCTTAACCCACATGAAGCCATCTGACCTGACCGGCGTTATCTGTCGACCGCCTTCCCCGAAAACGCGAGGATTCGGGCGTCTTCATCTGCGTTTTACCCGTCAGCGCGGCCCGAAAGGCACGATCTTGTTGGCCGCGTCGTGGCCGATGTCGGCGGTGCCCAGATACGGAATGCCCGACCGCAGGCACCAGTAGCGGACGATTTCCTCGGGCGTCAGACCAAACTCGGGCTCATTGGGCGTAACATCGCTGACCCGGCCGAGGCGAAAGCCCGCGATGCGGCGGATCGAGGCCTGCCCCGTCAGGTGGAACATCATCCGGTCGATCCGGTAGAGGGCTTCAGACACCTCCTCGATCATCACCACATGGCCGGTCAGATCGGGCTCGATGGCCGTGCCGACCAGTTGATCGAGGATGGTCAGGTTGAAGGCGACGGCCGGCCGTCCATCCAGACTGGGTTCCAGCCCCGACGTCGCCCCCTTGATCAGCCAGTCCAGCGCGCGATCGGTGGCCCCGGCCCCCTCGCGGCGCCCGACATCGGCCACCATCGGCCCGTGAGCGACATGGGCGAACCCTTCCTTGTAGAGCGTCGCCAACAGGCTTCCGGCATCGGAATAGCCCAGATAGCGCTTCTGCCGGGCCTCAGGCTTGAGGCCATCACGCACCGCCTCGGCGACCCGGCACGAGCCATAGCCGCCGCGCGCGAACCACAGGGCGTCGTAGCGCGGATCGTTGGCGATCTCGAGGAAGGCGCGGGCGCGCAGGGCGTCGTCGCCGGCGAAATGGCCGTGGTTGGCAAAACAGGCCGGGTGGAACACGACCTTGACGTCGCCGCCGGGAAAGCGGGCCTCGACATGCGCCTCCAGCCGCTCGGCCGTGGCCTTGCTGAAGCGGGACGAGGCCGCCACCACGCCGATGCGGGTCACCGATCCCATAGTGTGTTTCCCCTGTTCAGCGGGCGGTCGGACAAATCGGGCTCCCGGCTCTGGCGTGCGGTGCGCCCCGTGCTAGTCAGGGCCTTTCCCGACACTCCCCGGTTTCGCCTCCATGAATCAAGACGCCAATCCAGCCGGCTCCTATTTCTTCTGCGGCATCGGGGGGTCGGGTATGCTGCCGCTGGCCCTGATCCTGGTCGCGCGCGGAGCCCGGGTGTCGGGATCGGACCGGTCGCGCGATCAGGGCCGCAGCCCCGAAAAGTTCGCCTGGCTCGAAGCCCAGGGCATCGCCCTCCATCCGCAGGACGGATCGGGCGTGAGCGATCCCGCGACCACCGTGGTCGCCTCGGGCGCGATCGAGGACACGGTGCCGGACATCGCCGCCGCCCGCCGGGTGGGGGCCCCCGTCATGACCCGGCCGCAGATGCTGTCGGACCTGTTCAATGCCGCCGACCGGCGCGTGGGCATTGCCGGGACCAGCGGCAAGTCGACCATCACGGGCATGGTGGCCTGGATCCTGGATGAGGCGGGGCAGAACCCGACGGTCATGAATGGCGCGGTGATGACCAATCTGGTCCGCGAGGACACCCCCTTTGCCGCCGCCCGCATCGGCAGCCCCGACCTGTTCGTGTCGGAAGTCGATGAGTCGGATGGCTCGATCCAACTGTACCGGCCGACGGTCGCCGTGGTCTCGAACATCTCGCTGGATCACAAGTCGATGGAAGAGCTGCGCACCCTGTTCGGCGGCTTTGCCGGTCATGCCGGGGTGGCGGTGCTCAATCTCGACAATGACGAGACGCGGGCGTTGGCGGACACCCTGCCCGCTGATCGGCGGCTGACCTTTTCTCTCGGCGACGCCGCGGCCGATCTGTGCGCAACCGCGGTTGAGGCGACCGCGACCGGCATGCGGTTCCGGCTGGACGGAGCCGAGGTCAGCCTGCAGGTGCCGGGCGCACACAATGTCGCCAATGCGCTGGCCGCGCTCGGCGTGGCGCAGGCGCTGGGCGTGGCGCGCGAGGCGGCCATTGCCGCGCTCGGTCGCTTCCGCGGGATCCGCCGACGTCTGGAAGTCGTCGGACAGGCGGGCGGTGTGACGGTCATCGACGACTTTGCCCATAACCCGGACAAGATCACCGCCACGCTTCAGACCCTGCACGCCTTCCCCGGGCGGCTGCTGATCATGTTCCAGCCGCACGGGTTCGGCCCGCTGAAGCTGATGCAGCGCGAGTTCATCGAGACCTTCGCCGGCCTGATGGGTCCGGACGATCACCTGATCATGCCCGAGCCGGTCTATTACGGGGGCACCACCGACCGCAGTGTCTCGAGCCCGCAGATCGTCGAAGGTGTGATCGCGGCCGGGCGTCAGGCCGAGGCCCATGCCACACGCGCCGACTGCGGCGACCGGCTGATCGAACTGGCCCGGCCGGGCGACCGGATTCTGGTGATGGGCGCCCGCGACGACACCCTGACCACCTTTGCCCGCGAGCTGCTGACGCGCCTTTCCGAATGATGCAGGATCCGCCCGTCGTCCTCGACGAGATCGTGGTCACAGCCCCCCGCCTGCCCGCTGCCGAAGGTGAGGCGGCCTTTTCCGTGATCCGGCTGGACGGCGACGTGCTGGACCGGTCGATGCGGCTGGACGAGGCCTTGGGCCGGGTGCCCGCCGTCGGCCTGTTCCGGCGCACCACCAGCCTGACGGCCAATCCGACGACGCAGGGGCTTTCCCTGCGCGCCATCGCCCCGACGGGGGCCGGGCGGGCGCTGGTGGCGCTGGACGGGGTGCCGCTGAATGATCCGTTTGGCGGCTGGGTGATCTGGACCCAGGTGCCGCCCGAGGGCCTGTCCAGCGTCGATGTGGTCCGCGCCGGCGGGACCGGCCCCTATGGGGCGGGCGCGCTGACCGGGTCGGTGCTGCTGCGGGAACGCGATACGGGCGGGGCCTGGACGGCGGCGATCGGGGAGCGCGGTTCGGACCGACTGGCCGCCTCGGGCACGGGCGACCTCGGCCCCCTGCGCTGGGTGGCGACGGCTGCGCATGAGCGCACGGACGGCCACACGCCGGTGCGGGCGCCCCAGGCCGGGGCCGCCGACCGGCCGCTGGACCTTGAGGCCGGCGCGGCCTCGCTGCGGCTGGATCTGCCGGTCGGGGATGCGCTGCTGTCGGCGCGCGGCTCGGCCTTTGATGAGAGGCGCGGCTCGGGTGTGGAAGGGTCGGATGCCGAGGCCTCTGGCACCGTCCTGTCCCTGACCGCCACGCGCCAGCCGGAGGCCGACCTTGCGGGCTGGCGGGTGCAGCTGTGGCGGCGGACCAGCGACCTGCAGAACCGGTTTGTCGCGACCGCACCCGACCGATCCTCGACCACCCCGGCCAATGAGCAGTTCCATACCCCGGCGACGGCCTGGGGGCTGAACGCCGCATGGCGCGTACGACAGGACGGGTTCGAAGCCGAGCTTGGAGCAGACGCCCGCATGGCCGAGGGCGAGACCCATGAGCGCTATCGCTTCATGGGCGGGGAATTCACCCGCTCGCGGCAGGCGGGCGGGGGGACGGCGGTGGCCGGGGTCTATGCGGAGGCGAGCGCCACGCGCGGCAACTGGCTGGTGACCGGCGGCCTGCGCCTCGATCACTGGTCCGCCAACGACGGCCGGCGGATCGAGCGCGATCTGCAGACCGATGCCATGGTTCTGGACGAGCGGCCTGCCGATCAGTCCGGCGAAGTGGTCTCGGCCCGCGTGGGCGTGCGGCGCGCCCTGTCGCCGGAATGGTCTGTCCGCGCGGCGGCCTACTCGGCGTTTCGCCCGGCAACCCTGAACGAACTGCACCGCCCGTTCCGGGTCGGCAACGACATCACCGAGGCCAATGCCGGTCTGGTGCCCGAGCGGCTGGACGGGATCGAGGCCGGACTGGCGCACGAGACCGACCGGCTGGACCTTCGCGCCACCATCTTTGCCACCCGGATCGAGGACGCCATCGTCAATGTGACGATCGGTCAGGGGCCCGGCGTCTTTCCCCGCGCGGGCTTCGTCCCGGCCGGCGGGGTGCTGCGCGAGCGTCAGAACGCCGGGACGATCGAGGCCGTCGGGCTGGAGCTGGAGGCCCAAGCGCAGCTACGCGCTGGCCTGACGCTGAGGGCGGCACTGGCGGCAACGGATGCCCGGGTGGATGGCGGCTCGCAGGCCCCGCAGCTGACGGGCCTGCGCCCCGCCCAGGCCCCGATCTGGAGCGCCACTGCCGCGCTCGACTGGATCCCGGCGCCGGACTGGACCGTCAGCGTCGATGCCCGCTGGGAGAGCCGCCGCTTCGACGACGATCTGAACAGCCGCGTGCTCGACCCGGCCCTGACCGCCTCGGCCCGGCTGGAGCGGCGGCTGCCGTCCGGCCTGACCGCCTGGGTCGAGGGGGTGAACCTGTTCGACGCCGACGTCGAGACCGCCGAGACCGGTACCGGCGTGGTGTCCTACGGGCCGCCACGTACCGTGTGGTTCGGGCTGTCGCGTCGCTGGTAGACGACGTTACTTGCAAGCGGTTCGCATTTTTGGCACAGGCGCAGGGTGTCGACCGCCCCTGCGCCCGCTCCTGCACCGTCCGCCGCCCGGCTGAGCTCCGCGCGGGCCTTCTGGCTGAAGCAGTTGCACCAGTGGCACTGGATGTCGGCCTCGGTCAGCCTGATTGGTCTGATCCTGTTTGCGGTGACCGGCTTTACCCTGAACCACGCCGCCCAGATCCCGGCCGAGCCGGTGGTGGCCGAGCGTACCGCCACCCTGCCCGCGCCGCTGCTGGAGCGGCTGGAGACCTTCCCCGCCGAGACCACCGACCCGGTGCCGGACGCGGTGGCCCGCTGGGCCGAGAGTGAACTGGACGTCTCCATCGCTGGACGGGCGACCGAGACCACGGATGCGGAAATCTATGTCGCCCTGCCCCGGCCCGGTGGTGATGGCTGGATGACGCTGGACCGGCAGACGGGCGAGGCCTTTGTCGAGGTGACCACGCGCGGGCCGATCGCCTATCTGAATGACCTGCACAAGGGGCGCGATACCGGCACGGCCTGGTCCCTGTTCATCGATGTGTTTGCGGTGGCCTGTCTGGTGTTCGCCCTGACCGGGCTGGCGCTGCTGGTGCTGCATGCGCGCAACCGGCGCATGACCTGGCCGCTGGTGACCCTGGGCCTGCTGGTCCCGCTGATCCTCGCCCTGATCTTTATCCACTGAGCGTGCCCCAAGTTCCGACGAAACC
>CAXICH010000092.1:0-8583 GCA_964022245.1 uncultured Alphaproteobacteria bacterium | reverse complement strand
AATGGTGGAGCCGCCGGGAATCGCACCCGGGTCCGGTCCGCTTATTACAAGCGCCTTTATCGCCATAGTCCGGGCGAACCCGGACAGGTTTAATATAGGGGGCATTGGTCACGATTCCAATAATCGTCGCCGACAGAACGGGCTGGCCTGTCGGATCATGCTCGGGCAAACAGTCCTGGTCCAAAAGAGAGAGGGTCCATGGTTCATCGTCTGGTTCTCTGGCTGGCCCTGCTGGCGCCGGTCGCAGCCGCACCGCTGATCGTGCCCGCACCGGCTTTGGCCCAGACGGCGGTCCAGCTGACTGCCGACGAGCGCGCAGGCCTCGAGGCGCGCGTCGCCGAAACGACCCGCCTTGTCGATGCCGGTCAGTTCGGGGCCATGACGGATTTAATCCCGCCGCCTCTGCTTTCGACCCTTGCCGAGCAATACGGCGTGGATGAAGCCGAGGCACGGGTTGCGATTCGGGCCGGGTTTCAGCGCATGATGAGCAGCATCACCATCCTCGAATACGTGTTTCATGTGGATGGCGCGCGGGCGTTCGTCACCCCGGACGGCAGCCGTCGATACGCCCTTGTTGACCTGACCACGCTGATGGAAGCCGAGGGCACCCGTATGCGAGCCCTTACGCCCAACCTGGCCTTCGTCGACGATGGGGTCTGGTACATCATGGACGTCAGCGAGCCTGCCCAGGCGGCCGTGCTGCGTCAGGCCTATCCGGAGTTCGAAGGAGTGACCTTCGAACCCGGCACCATGGAATTCGTTGACTAGCGGTCAGACGCGCTGCCAGTCGGCCATCTGGTTCCTGAACCAGGTCAGCTGGCGTTTGGCATAGTTGCGGGTCGCCTGACGCATCTGGTCCAGGGCGACCTCCCGCGAGGTCTCGCCGCGCAGGTGGGCGGCCAGTTCGCGTACCCCGACCGCCTTCATCACCGGCAGGGCAGGGGACAAGCCCCTGTCCATCAGACTCTGCACCTCGTCCAGTGCACCACGCTCCAGCATCACCGCGCAGCGGGCATCACAGGCGGCGTACAGCGCCTCGCGCTCGGGAATGATCAGCTCACCGGTCCAACAGCCGGGGGTCAGGATCGGGCGGGTGTCGGCTTGCCAGTCCGACAGGGCGCGTCCGGTGTGGTTGGCCACGGCCATGGCCCGGATGAGACGCTGACGGTCATTGGCCTCGATCCGGGCTGCCGCCTCGGAATCGACCTCCGCCAGCTGCTGGCGGAAGGCCGCTTCCCCGATCCGGTCATAGACGGCCTCGACCGCCTGACGCACGGCATCCTGCACCGGCGGAATGTCGGCCAGACCCTTGGTCAGGGCGCTGAAATACAGCCCCGTGCCGCCCACCAGCACGGCGGGCCGCCCGTTCAGCCCTCCCAGCAGGTCCTGCACCGCCCGCACCCAGCGCCCGACCGACCAGGGATCATCGCCCGCCGCCACGCCGTACAGCCGGTGCTCGGCCCGGGCCTCCTCGTCGGCATCCGGCCGGGCGCTCAGCACGCGAAGCTCTGCATACAGCTGCTGGCTGTCGGCATTGATGATCACCGCCCCGGTACGCTCGGCCAGCGCCAGAGCCCGCGCCGACTTGCCCGAGGCGGTCGGCCCCCCGATCAGGGTCAGTCTGGCGGCCTCGCCCTGGGACAAATGGAACCTCGCGCCGATGCGGTCAGGGGGATAGAAGGCCCGGTAAACCCCCTCGCGCGACAAGGAGCAAGCCGTGCCCGACAGACAGGCCGTCATCGATCTGCTGAACCGCCTGACCGATCCGGTCACCGGCGGCGGCCTGATGGACGGCGGCAAGGTCAAGGGTCTGGTCGTGGCCGAGGATCGCGCCGGCTTTGTGCTCGAGGTCGATCAGGCTGAGGTCACCCGCTACGCTCCCGTCCGCGATCAGGCCGAGGCGGAGCTCAAGGGCCTGCCGGGCATCGCCCGCGTGTCGGTGATCCTGACGGCCGAGACCGCCCCGAAACCGGCCCGTCGCACGGCCGGCCTGTCGAAAGAGGCGGTGGATCAGGGCCGGGCCAGGGCCCCCGTACCCACCGACCGTCCCGACCATGTCCGCCGGGTCATCGCCGTCGGCAGCGGCAAGGGCGGGGTCGGCAAGTCCACCGTCGCCGTCAATCTGGCCATCGCCCTGTCGCAGCAGGGCCTGCGCGTCGGCCTCCTCGACGCCGATGTCTATGGCCCCTCCCTGCCGACCATGCTCGGTATTTCCGGCAAGCCTGAGTATGTCGACAGCAGGATGGAGCCGCACCGCGTGCACGGCCTTGCCGCCATGTCCGTCGGCCTGTTGACCGAGGCCTCCGACGCCATGATCTGGCGCGGGCCGATGGCCTCCCAGGCCCTGACCCAGATGCTGACCCAGACCCGCTGGGGTACCGAGGCCGCGCCCCTCGATGTGCTGGTCGTCGACCTGCCGCCCGGCACCGGCGACGTCCACCTCAGCCTGATCCAGAAGACCCCGCTGGATGGCGCGATCATCGTCACCACCCCGCAGGAGGTCGCCCTCGCCGACGCCCGCCGCGCCCACGCCCTGTTCGGCAAGGTCGGTACGCCCGTGCTGGGGCTGGTCCAGACCATGAGCGGCGACATCTTCGGCACCGAGGGCGGACCGGCCGAGGCCGCCCGTCTGGGTATCCCTGTCCTCGGCGACATCCCGCTGGACGCCGCCGTCCGCCAGGCGGGGGATGCAGGCCGCCCCGTGACCCTCGACAGCCCCGACGGAGAGGCCGGACGCCGCTTTACCACCCTGGCCCGCGCCGTTACCCACGCCCTCGGTCTGGCCCCCCGCTGAGAAAAATCCCTTGCAAGGGTTTTCAAACGCAACCCTAATCGCCACCTTCCCGGTTCCAGTCACATGAACCGCGAGCCTGCCATGTCCGTCGATGCCCTGTTCCAGCCCTTCCAGATCAAGTCGCTGAAACTGCCCAACCGCATCGTCATGGCGCCGATGACCCGCTCCTTCTCGCCGGGCGGCATCCCGACCGAGGACGTCGCGGGCTACTATCGCCGCCGCGCCGAGGGCGATGTCGGCCTGATCATCACCGAGGGCACGGTCGTCGAGCGCCCCGCGGCCCGCAACGACGCCAGGGTCCCCGTCTTTCACGGCGAGGCCCTGCCCGAATGGAAGAAGGTGGTCGACGAGGTTCACGCCGCCGGCGGCCTGATCGCACCGCAGATCTGGCACGTCGGCTCGGCCCGGGGCCAGGGGGCGGACTGGGCGCCCCTCGGCAAGGTCGACAGCCCGTCCGGCATGACCACCCCCGGCAATCGCAAGCTGGAGCCGATGACCGAGGAGGACATCGCCGACACCCTCGCCGCGTTCGGTCGGTCAGCCCGCGCTGCCCGCGAGCTGGGCTTTGACGCGGTCGAGATCCACGGCGCACACGGCTATCTGATCGACCAGTTCTTCTGGAGCGGCCTGAACGACCGCACCGACCGCTGGGGCGGCCCGACCATCGCCGATCGCGCGCGCTTCGGGGCCGAGGTGGTCAAGGCGGTGCGCGAGGGCATCGGCCCCGACACGCCCCTGATCCTGCGTATCTCGCAATGGAAGTCGCACGACTTCGCCGCGAAGAATGCCTACACCCCCGACGAGCTGACCCAATGGCTGACCCCGCTGTCGGACGCGGGCGTCGATGTCTTCCACGGCTCGCAGCGCCGCTTCTGGGAGCCGGAGTTCGAGGGCTCGGACCTCAATTTCGCCGGCTGGATCAAGAAGCTGACGGCCAAGCCCACCATCACCGTCGGCTCGGTCGGACTGGACGGCGAGTTCATCGCGGCCTTCGGCGGCGCCGGCTCAAAGCCCGCCTCGCTGGACGGCCTGATCGCCCGGCTGGAGCGCGAGGAATTCGACATGGTCGCCGTCGGCCGCGCCCTGCTGGCCGATCCGTACTGGGTGCAGAAGATTCGCGATGGCCGCCTCGACGAGCTCAAGGACTTCGAGCGCAGCGCGATGGCAACGCTCAGCTAGGCAGTGGCGTTCAGGAGCCAAGCCCGTCGTCGTGCTTCGAGACGGGCGTGCCCTCGGCGATCTTGCGCCACGCCCAGCCCTGGATCAGGACCGGAATGGCCATAACCGCGCCGCCCAGCAGACCTCCGGCGAGGACAATTCCCACCAGATAAGGCAGGAAGCCGAGCCATTCTGAAAAACTGCCCATGGCGAGGGTCTTGAACGTCAGCACCAGTCCGGCCGGAAATGCCACGCCGACAAAGCCGTTGCGGAACGCCATGAGGGGCGAGCCCGGGCTGGGGAGAATCTGGCCGGGCCGCCTCACTCCGGCTCGACCACCACGGCCGTGCCATAGGCCAGCACCTCGGTGATGCCCGGCATGATCTCATTGGCGTCATAGCGCATGGCCAGGATGGCATTGGCGCCCATGCTGCGCGCCTCTTCCAGCAGGGCGTCATAGGCTTCCTGCCGGGCGCTCTCGGCCAGTTTGACATAGGCCCCGATCCGCCCGCCGACCATCGACTGCAGTCCGCCGATGGCGTCCGAGACGAAGTTGCGCGAGCGCACGGTGATCCCGCGCGTCATGCCCAGCACCCGCACCACGCGGTGGCCGGGCAGGTCATTGGTGGTGGCGACAATCATTTCGATCTCCGGTCCAGGGTACGAAACACATAGGCGTGGTCGTCCTTCTCGCCCGCATCATGCGCCTCGGACGCCACCTCGACAAAGGCCGCCTCGTCAAACGTCGGAAAGTGGGTGTCGCCCTCGGGCTCCGCCTCGACCTCGGTGATGTACAGCCGGTCGGCCCGGTCCAGCACCGCCTCGTAAAGTTGCGCCCCGCCGATCACGCAGATCTCGTCGACCCCGTCCTCGCGCGCCTGCTCGCGCGCCATCTCCAGCGCTTCCGACAGGCTGGTGCAGACCACGGCGCCCTTCGCCTCGAAGCTCTCGTCGCGGGTCAGCACCACGTTCAACCGCCCGGGGAGGGGCTTGAGCGGCAGGCTCTCCCACGTCGCCCGCCCCATCAGGCACGGCTTGCCCATCGTCACGGCCTTGAACCGCTGCAGATCCCCGCGCAGGCGCCAGGGCAGGTCGCCGTCGCGCCCGATCACGCCATTCCGCGCCCGGGCCGCGACAAGGGACAGGCGAGGGCGGATCATACGGGCGCCTTCTCCAGCCAGTGCAGCCATTTCCGCTGCATGGCGGCTTCCAGATCGATGCCCGCGCTGTCGCAATAGATCAGCAGCATGCCCAGCACATCGGCCGCTTCATCGCCCAGCTTTGACGCATCCGCCTCGCCCCGCGCCCGCCCGCTCATCCGCAGGTGCTCGGCCGTCAGCTCGCCCAGTTCCTCCTGCAGCTTCAGAAGGGCCCAATCGCGGTCACGCTCGATCCCGTGCTCGGCGGCATAAAGGTCGGAAATGCGCAGGACATCCGCCTGCAGGGCCTTGAGGTTCATCACACCGCGACCACGGCCTTGATGTGCGGCCAGGGGTCATAGCCCTCCAGCGTCACGTCCGACAGTTCGTAGGCGAACAGGTCGTCGCGTGGGGCGAGCGTCAGGGTGGGGAAGGGGCGCGGCGCCCGCGACAGCTGCTCCCCGGCCTGATCCAGATGGTTCAGATACAGGTGCACGTCCCCGAAACTATGAACGAATTCGCCGGGCTCCAGCCCCGTCGCCTGGGCGATCATCAGAGTCAGCAGCGCATAGCTGGCGATGTTGAACGGCACGCCGAGGAAGATGTCGGCCGAGCGCTGGTACAGCTGGCAGCTCAGCTTGCCGTCGGCGACGAAGAACTGGAACAGGCAGTGACAGGGGGGCAGGGCCATGTCGTCGACGTCGGCGGGGTTCCAGGCCGTGACGATGTGCCGGCGGCTGTTGGGATTGGTGCGGATGCTCTCGACGACCTTTTCGATCTGGTCGATCACCCGGCCGTCTGGCGCCGTCCAGCTGCGCCACTGCTTGCCATAGACCGGGCCCAGCTCGCCCTCGGCATCGGCCCATTCATCCCAGATGCGGACGCCATTGTCCTTCAGCCATCGGATGTTGGTCTCGCCGCGCAGGAACCACAGCAGTTCGACGATGATCGAGCGCGTGTGCAGCTTCTTGGTGGTCAGAAGGGGAAACCCCTTCGACAGATCAAAGCGGATCTGCCGCCCGAATACGCCGAGCGTGCCTGTGCCCGTCCGGTCCCCGCGCTGGACGCCATTGTCCAGAATGTCCCGCAGCAGGTTCAGATACTGATACTCGGGATGCGCCGGATCGGCCGCCGGTCCGGCATGGTCGGTCAGGATCGGGGCGAGCGCGTTCATGCGATCACTCTGCCCGATTCGCGCCGCTGCGGCAGGTGTGCCGAATCAGCATCCACAGAAAACTGGGCGGGTTCGCCCCGCGCTTCCGTCATCATCCTCCGACTTGATCGAAGGATCGGTCCGGGCAGGCCATCAGCCGATCAGGGTGACACCGATCCTCGGGTCGAGCCCGAGGATGACGAGGGGTTGGGGGCAGTGGCCCGGATGGCTGGCCTCCGAATGTCCAAGCCTTTCAACACCTCGGGCGTTTTCCGGACCGGTCCGCCCGCCCTGATCCACGACGCACCCATACTGTGCGGTTGCCGAATGCCCCGCCAATGGAGGTGCACCCATTTCAGACGGTTCAGACCATTCAGACGGTTCAGACGGTATTTCTCACCCGTCGAACCCGCCCTCATCCAGAAACGCCTGCTCCTCCGGCGTGGTCTCCCGCCCCAGCGCTTCATTGCGGTGCGGGAATCGACCAAAGCGCACGATGATGTCGCGGTGGATCTCGCCCCATTTGAGGTCCTCGGGGTCGTCCCCGATCAGGGCCATGAACCGGTTCTGGTCTTCCAGCCGCTCGGAATGCTCGAACGGCAGCAGCAGGAATTTCCGCAATCCCGCCTCGGTCCGTTCCAGATGCCCGCGCGCCACGGCGTCGTTCGTCAGGCTCAGCGCCAGCGGGTCGGTCGCGAACTGGTGCGCCGTGTCGCGAAACGCGTTCCGGGGCAGCTGGTCCAGCAGGAGGATCAGCGCCAGCGCCCCCTCCGCCGTTTCCATCCAGCCGTCCAGCTCGCGCCGCGCGCCGGCCATGTGCGCGTCCAGAAACCGGTCCTTGAATTCGGCATCGAAGGCCTCGTCCTTGGCGAACCATTTCCCGGGTCCGGCGGCTTTCCAGAAGGCGATCACGTCAGAAGGGGCTATGTCTTGGGTCATGACCCAGACCCTATCCTCCCCGCTGCCCGTTTTCCACGACCGTGACTGTGACCTGTCGATCATCCGGGGCAAGCGCGTCGCCGTGATCGGCTATGGCAGTCAGGGGCGGACCCATGCCCTGAACCTGCGCGATTCGGGAGTCACCGACATCGTCGTGGGCCTGAAGGCCGGATCAAAGACCCGCGCGGTGGCCGAGGCGGATGGCTTCGCGGTCCGGACCGCCGGCGACGCGACGGCCGGGGCCGATGTCATCGCCATCATGGTCTCGGACGAGGCGCACCGCGACCTGTGGGCCGACGAGATCGAGCCGGCCATCCAGCCGGGCGCGGCCTTGGTCTTCGCCCACGGCCTGTCGGTGAGATTCGGACTGGTGGCGCCACGGGCGGATCTCGATGTCATCCTGGCCTCGCCCAAGGGCATCGGCCCGCGCATCCGCGACTTGTATGAGGAGGGGCAGGGGGTGTTCTGCCTGTTCGGCGTGCATCAGGACGCCTCGGGCCGCGCCCATGCCCTGGGCCTGTCCTATGCGGCGGCGCTGGGCTGTGGGCGCAAGGGCATCCTCGAGACCACCTTTGCCGCCGAATGCGAGAGCGACCTGTTCGGGGAGCAGGTGGTGCTGTGCGGCGGGGTCAAGGATCTGGTCGACGGCGCCTTCATGAAGCTGGTCGATGCCGGCTATCCGCCGGAGGTCGCCTGGTTTGAATGCTTCTATGAGCTGAAGCTGGTCACCGATCTCATGTTCGAAAAGGGGATCGCCGGCGCCTTTGGCCGGATCTCGAACACGGCCGAGTACGGAGCCTATCTGACCGGGCCGCGCGTGCTGGGCGAGGCGTCAAGGGCCGCCATGGACGAGGTGCTGGCCGAGGTCCGCTCGGGCGCCTTCGTGAAGACGCTGATGGCCGATTATGACGCGGGCTCGCCCGACCTGCTGGCACGCCGGAAGGCGCTGGGCGGGCGCCCGATCGAGGCCGTGGGACGGCACCTCGCCGAGGTCGCTGGCAGATTTAAGGAGTAGGGAGGGGAGGAGGGGCCGGAAAGCCCCCGATCAGCGCCCGGGTCGCGCTGCAGATAAAATGGTCGGAGTGAGAGGATTCGAACCTCCGACCCCTGCGTCCCGAACGCAGTGCTCTACCAGGCTGAGCCACACTCCGACTTGAGGAGGGGGCTTATACCGAGGCCGGACAGCCCCCGCAAGCCGGGATTGCGGCTATTTCTCAGGAAGGTGGAAAGCGCTGCAAAGAAGCGAAAACGGGGTGTTGCATCGCCCGCAGCCTTGGCGTATCTCGGCGCCTCTCGCGGGCCCGCCCCGCGACGCACCGGCCCTGCTGGGGAATGGTGTAATGGTAACACTACGGTTTTTGGTACCGTCATTCTAGGTTCGAGTCCTAGTTCCCCAGCCA
>CAXICH010000091.1:0-8591 GCA_964022245.1 uncultured Alphaproteobacteria bacterium | reverse complement strand
GGGCCGCTTCAAGACCCACCTGTCCTATTGGCTCGAGGACCATGCCTTCCTGCGCGTGGCCTTTTCGAATGCCCACTGGCTGGGCCCGGATCTGGTGCGCACCAACCAGCCCTCACCGCGCCAGCTGGCGGGTTGGAAGGCGAAGGGCATCAAGACCGTCATCAATCTGCGCGGCGCCCGCGACGAGGCCTATTACTGGCTGGAAAAGGACGCCTGCGAGCGGCTGGGCCTGACGCTCATTGATGCGCCGCTGGACTCGCGCGACGTGCCCGGCCCCGACCGGGTCCACCGGGCCAGGGCCCTGTTCCAGACGATCGACTACCCCGTTCTGATCCACTGCAAGTCGGGCGCCGACCGGGCCGGTCTGATGGCGGTCTTCTACCGCCACTTCCATCTCGGCGAGCCGATCTCCGAGGCCATGAGCCAGCTGTCCAAGAAATATCTTCACAGCCGCGAGGGTCTGACCGGCGTGCTGGACTTCTACCTTGAGAAATACGTCCACGAGATCGAGCCGCAGGGCATCGACTTCCTCGCATGGGTCGACAGCCCCGGCTATGATCCGAAAGCCATCCGCGCCGAGTTCAAGGCCGGCTGGTGGGGCACCCTCCTGACCGAGCGCCTGCTCAAGCGGGAGTAGGGATTACCCCCACGGGCCGCCCGATCCACCGCCGCCCTCGGCGCGGCTCTCGGCGTCGCGGCGGGCCTTGCGCTCGGCTTCCCAGCGTTTGAACCAGCGGTGATAGCTGCGCTCGCCGCGCATGACGAACACCCAGTAGATCAGGCTGGCGCACAGCAGCACCAGGGCGAACACCTGCTGCGTATCAAAGGTCTGGCCGAACAGGGTCATGGGTTCAGCATCTCACGACCCGCGCCAAAGGGCCAGATGACGGCCTCAGTGGGCGTCGCCGCGCGGATCGATCATCCGGTGCGCATGCAGGATGAAATAGCGCATATGGGCGTTGTCGACCGTGGCCTGGGCCTTGGCCTTCCACGCCTTCTTGGCTTCGGCGTAGCTGGGAAAGGCGCCGACGAAGTCGATTTTCGACAGATCGCGGAACACCGGGGCGTCCAGGTGACGCAGCTCGCCGCCGATCACCAGATGCAGCAGCTGGTCGGGCTCTTGTCCGGGGGTCTTGGGGGTGTCGGTCATGGGCGGCTGGCCTGCGGGCAGGCCTCCTGAAGGAGGGGGGAGGGATCAACTGGCCCGGGGGATAGCCCCGGTTCGCTCCAGGATCAACGGGTGCAGGGCTGGCGCCGAGCAGATCAGGCTGGCCTGACGCGGGTCGGGCCGGTTGAAGCGCCAGCCCCCGCCCAGATGATCCGTGACAATCGCGCCGGCCTCCTGGGCGATCAGGGCACCCGCGGCCACATCCCAATCCCATTTGGGCGTCAGCGCGACCGTGGCGTCAAACGCCCCCGCTGCCACGAGAGCCATCCGGTAGGCTAGGGCATTGCGCTTTTCGAACCGCATCGGCGGCCAGGGCGTTACCCACTGCGGCCCCTGCAGCATCTGGGCGCTGGCGAGCAGGGAGGCATCTTCCAGCGCGTCGGTGTCGCTGGCGTGGATGACCTTGCCGTTCATGCGCGCGCCACTGCCGACAGTGGCCTCAAAGGTTTCCGACAGCTCCGGCACATGGATGACGGCGGCGACCGGCTGGCCCTCCTCGACCACGGCGATCGGAATGCACCACCACGGGCGGTTGGCGATAAAGGCCTGGGTGCCGTCGATGGGATCGACCACAAAGATACGCCGGTGCTTCAGCCGCTCGGGGCTGTCCGGCGTCTCCTCCGACAGCCAGCCATAGTCGGGCCGGGCCGCGCGCAGCCGGTCCTTCAGGAAGGCATCCACGGCATAGTCGGCGCTGGTGACCGGCGAGCCACCGGGTTTATGCTCGATCTCCAGCCCCTTGACCCGCTCGGCCTCGGCCAGGATGGCGCCCTCGCGCGCGGCCCCGACGATCAAGGCCAGATCGGCGGCGAGATCGGTCACTTGCCGGCCACCGCCACGCCGTCGATCAGCAACGACGGGCTGTTGAACGAGGACCGGAACTCCAGATCGCTGCCCGCCACCATCCGCGTCCACAGCGCACGCAGATTGCCGGCCACGGTCACCTCGCTGACCGGATGGGTGATCTGGCCACCCTCGAAGAAGAAACCCGAGACGCCTGCCGACCAGTCCCCTGTATTGGGGTTCAGCGACGGCCCGAACATCGAGGTGACCAGCAGGCCGGTGTCCGCCTGCCCCATCAGGCCCTGCAGGTCCGTCTCGCCCGGCGTCAGGTGCAGATTGTGGGTCGAGACGCCTGACGGCCCCGCCAGCCCGCGCGAGGCATGGCCGGTGCTGGCCAGCCCCAGCTGGGCCGCCGCCGCCGTATTCATCAACCAGGTGGTGATCACGCCCTGGTCGACCAGCGCCCGCTCGACCACCTCGACCCCTTCGTCATCGAACGGGGTCGAGCCCAGACCGCGCGTCCGGAAGGGGTCATCGATCAGCGACAGGTGGGCGGGCAGCACGACTTCGCCAAGGGCGTCCTTCAGGAAGGAGGTGCCGCGCGCGATCGACGGGCCCGACATCGCCCCCAGCAGCGGCGAAAGCACCTGGGTCGCGACACGGTTCTCGAAGATCACCGGCAGGGTCCGCGAAGCGATCTTGCGCGCCCCCACCCGGGCCACCGCCCGACGTCCGGCTTCCAGTCCCAGACTTTCGGCGGACGGCATGTCCGACAGGTGGCGCAGGGTGCGGTGCTCGCCGCCCCGCTCCATTGCCCCGTCCTTTTCGGCGATCACGCCCGCGCCCAGCGAAAACGCCGTGCCGCGATACTGGCCGTCGAAGCCGTGCGAGGTCACCAGCCGCCAGGCACTGCGCGAGGCCGAGGCATGGCCGCCTTCGGACCGGGCGACGCCCGCGACACCCAGCGCCGAGGCTTCGCAGTCGCGCGCCGCCGTCTCGAGTGCCAAAGGCTCGGGGAAGCTGTCGTCATAAAGATCGAGGTCGCGGAACGGGCCGCGCGCCAGCCGGTCTTCCGGGGCCAGCGTCGCATAGGGGTCTTCGGGGGCCAGTCGCGCCATGGCCACTGCCCGCTCGATCAGCCGCGCCCGCGTCGGCGCCGACAGGTCCGAGGTCGAGACCGTCGCCTGCCGCTTGCCGACAAAGACCCGGAGGCCCAGGTCGTGCGACTCCTCGCGCTCGACGTCCTCCAGCGCCCCGTCGCGCACGCCGACCGACAGCGAGGTCCGCTGGGCGGTCACCGCCTCGGCGGCATCGGCCCCGGCCCTGAGCGCGGCGGTGACCACGTCATGGATCAGATCAGGGGAGGGAGCAGGGGAATCGGCCATGCCCCGATATGGCGACAGCGACGCGCAGGGGCAACCGCCCGCGCGACGCCCGCCTCAGCCGACGGCCTGCCCGATCAACAGACCGGCGGCGAACAGCAGCACGGCATAGGTCAGGGCCATGCCCAGAATCCGGCCCAGCGACGGTCCCTTCTGGAACAGCAGGCCCCCCGCATGGATCACCCGCCCGACCAGCAGGGTCGCGCCCAGACCGTGGATCAGCAGCGGCGTCGCCCCGGTCAGGGCCAGCAGCAGCAGGGCGATCAGCCCGGCCGGCACATATTCCGCCGCATTGCCGAACGCCCGTCCGGCCGCCGTCAGCGACACATGGCCGCCGTCGCCGAAGGCCACCTTCAGGCGTCGCCTCTGGCCGACCACGCCCCACGACAGCACCACCAGCCACAGCACCAGCAGGCCGACCCACAGCGACAGGGCGTCCAGCGCCGCCGGCACGGCCTCGGGCCCGATGAAATCCGACAGGGTCATCAGCGTGTCTCCCGTGCGACCGGATACAGGTTGAAGCGGTCGTCATAGAAGGGCGTCCGCTCATAGAACCACGCGAGGCGCGCGTCGCCGTTCGCGGCAAACTCCGGGTCGGCGGCCAGTTTCGCCTCGAACTCGGCCTTCAGCGCCGGGTCGGCGCCCATCATGGCCTCGGCCAGCGGGGCGATGGCATAGCCCTCGATATATTCGACGCGGTTCAGCACCTCGAGGAACATGCCCCAGGCGAAGAAGCTCTCGGTCGATTGCGGCTCCAGCAGCAGGACGACCACATCGCCCAGCGGCTGGTCGGTGGACACGCGGACCGAGCCGGCGGGGAAGGTCCAGTCGCGCGCCTCGGGCGTCACCCCGCCCACGCGCACCGGCACATGGCCCTCATTGGTGCGCGGCGACAGGCGGACGTCCTCCAGCCGCAGCATCTCGACCGACACCGTGCGCGCCTCGTCCAGGGTCTCCATCTCGATGCCGTGCATGCGCAGGCGCTCGATGATGTCGGCCCGGTGCGCCGGCACCCAGTAGGCCTCGGGCCGCGCCAGCTCCAGCGTCGGCACTGAGCCGTAGAAGGGCATCTGCCACAGGTCGGGGTCGGGAACGCCCAGCCAGCGGACCTCCTCGCGGCCCGACGCCGGGCTCACATAGGTCTCGTAGCGGATGCCCTTGAACGGGCGAATCGAGACCGGCTCCTCGCTCGGCACAAAATTGGTCGGGACGGTGGCGGGGCGCAGGGCCCGGTCCGCCTCGATCGCTGCCCGGAGGTCGCTGCCGTCGTCGGCCAGCAGCTTCAGCGCCGTCTCGAGGAAGACATAGGTGCCCAGCACCCGCTGGTCATAGGGTTTCAGGCTGTGGTTCTCGATCAGGATGGTCGGCACATGGGCGGCCGAGCCCCAGCCGTTCGAAAACCGTTCACCCAGTCCGCCGTCCGAAAGGCCTGCACGCGGGTTCTGGTCGTCGATCCCGAACACCAGCTCGCCGGGGATGTGGCCCTGCGCCTCGAGCGCCTCGTTCATGGCGGGCTTGAACGCGGCGTCCAGCCAGCGGGCCGTCTCAGGGCTGCGGCTCCAGATGCCGTTCTCGCCGTTGTAGCCATAGGTCACGTCATACTGATAATCGAGGCCGTCCGTGACGTGGATGTCCACGTAGAGATCGGGCCGATATTCGAGGATCAGCCCGCGCACCGCCTGCATCTCGGGCTGGTCCAGCTTCATATAGTCCCGGTTCAGGTTCTGGTTGGTGGCGGTGTTGCGCCAGCCCTGAATGCGCGGCCCGCGCTGGTTCGGCCGGGACCAGGCGCTGGCCCGCTCATGCCCGTCCACCGACAGGATCGGGATCAGGATCAGATTGGCTCCGTCCAGCAGGTCGTCGCGCCCGTAGAAGGCAATGTCGCGCAGCAGCATCATGCCTGCGTCCTTGCCGTCGATCTCGCCGGGGTGAATGCCCGCCTGCGCCAGGATCACAGGCTTGGACGGATCGAAGGCCGCCCCGTCCTTGGACGCGATCACCGCATAGATCGGCCGCCCCTCGGGCGAAGTGCCGAACTGCTCGATGCGGATCCAGTCCGAGGCCGCATCCAGCCGGTCGAACCAGGCGCGCGTGTCCGCATAGTTCGGGCTGAAGTCCAGCTCGGGATCGCGCTCGAAGTCGGTCGCCCACGGGTCAGAGGCGGGCCGCAACAGCGACCGGCTGGCCCCGTCCCACGCCGGCGCCGGCGGCAGGAACCGTTGCGGATCGTAGAGCGACTGGTTGGACGACGACGGCATACTCTGGGACATTACGGGACTCGCAAACGGGATCACTGCCAGACTGGCGGCCAGAACAAGGGCGGTGCGAAGGGCTTTCATACCCCCGTCATGGCCCGGGCCGCCCTTTGATGGCAACCCTCTCATACCCCGGTTCGTCCATCCGCCGCCGGGTCCAGCCGCTCGACCAGCCGGGTCAGCAGCGCGATCTGGTCGGCCTGACGCGCCAGCATGGCCTCCATCTCGACGGCGCGCATCCGGTCCATCTTTTCGTGCAGGCCCATGATCTCGATCTCGGCCTTCAGATTGACCTCATAGTCGTGCGCCGCGTCGGCCCGGTCCTTTGCGCCCTGCCGGTTCTGGCTCATCATGATGACCGGGGCCTGGATGGCGGCCACCATCGACAGCATCAGGTTCAGGAAGATGAAGGGGTAGGGGTCGAACGCCGCCCGTGCCATCGCCAGGTTCAGCCCGACCCAGCCGGCCAGCACCACACAGAACAGGACGATAAAGGTCCATGACCCGCCGAATGCCGCCACCCGGTCGGCCAGCCGCTCGCCAAAGGTCGACTCCGCCGCAAAGGCCGCATTCACATTACGTGAGATCGGGGCATGCGCCTCGGCCTTCATCAGGACCTGCCGCTCCCGCTCGCTCAGCTCGTCGGGGGCCTTGCCGAACCATTTCTGCGCGGCATGGGTCATGAACTGGATGGGGGTGGACATGGGCTCGCCTCGGCTGTGGATCGCCCGACTGTAGATCATTGTGAGGGCGGGCGTCGCTAGCCCCCCAGCAGCGACCAGCCGCCCGCGTGCACCAGCGCCGTCAGCGCCCGCCCCGTGGTGAAGATGTGATAGGCGACCAACACGCAAAGCGCGCCGATTACCCAACTCCGGCTCGGAGACAGGGCCCCGATCGAGGTGCCGCCGATGAAGATCGCCAACCCGATCCAGAAGGTCGGCCCCAGAGCAATCCGGGCGATCTCGCCGCTCAGCCCGGTGACCAGGAAGAAGGTCGCCGCGACGATCAGATTGGCCGCCAGCACACAGGCGAAGACGATCCGCCGGTGCGCCCAGAAATGGTCGTCCAGATCCAGCCGCTTCCCCTCGGTCGCGACGCGCGGAAAGGTCACGCTGGCCGCCACATAGAAGGTCCCGGCCACCACCAGCCCCAGCACCAGCAGGGCAAAGTTGAACGGGGCCCCGCGAAAGATCACCCAGGCCTGGTTCCAGAAGGTGGCGATATCGATGGCCACGAACACCGCGAGCAGCGGCGTCAGCCAGCCGAACCGGATCCGCTCCCGCTCATGCAGCACGCGCGAAAACCCGCCGACCAGCTCCGCCACCGACAGCCCCAGCAACAGGCCGTAAAAACTGAAAAAGAACTCGAACGCGGTCATGCGGGGCGGTCCCTACGGCGTGGCGTCGGCGGCAGGCAGGATGCCCAGCGCCCGCAGCACAGGCGGTGCGGTCGTGCTCATCCGGAAATAGGCATCGCCGGTGGTCCAGCCCAGCCGCACGATCACCACATCCAGCGAGGGGATGATCATCACCGTCTGGCCGTTGTGGCCGATGGCGCTGAAGGCATCGGGGGGCAGGTCGACCATACTCCGCCGCTCGTGAGCAGCGCTGCGCCATCCGTTCAACCAGAACTGGCCGCCATAGTTGGCCGTGGGGTCGGCGGGCGCAGGCTGCTGGACCCAGGCGGTCCATTCCGGAGACAGGATGCGCCGGCCCTCGATCTGGCCGCCCTTCAGGTACAGCTGGCCGAACCGGGCCCAGTCGCGCGCCGAGGCATAGACGTAGGAACTGCCGACCGGCGTGCCCGCCGCGTCCTGTTCCAGAACCGCGCTCAGCATCCCCGCCGGTACGAACAGCCGCTCGCGGGCGTAGGTCTGCACCGCCTCGGGGCTGCCCAGCACCTCGACCAGCAGACGCGACAGGATCAGCGTCGTCCCCGACGAATAGGACCACGCCGTACCCGGCGGCGCCTCGGCAGGCTTGGACGCCGCATAGGCCGCCATGTCGGTCTGGGTGAACAGCATCAGGGTCGCATCGTCCGCCCCCGCATAGTCCTCGCTGAACGCCAGTCCGCTGGACATGCGCAGCAGTTGTTCGACCGTGATGGCGCGGCGTGGGGCGCCCTCTGGCCATCCCGGCCAGTCAAGGGTGTCGTCCAGGCTCAGCCGTCCGTCTTCGATCAGCATCCCGATCAGGGTGGCGATCACGCTCTTGCTCATCGACCAGCCCAGCAGAGGCATGTCGGCGTCAAAGCCCTCGGCATAGCGTTCGGCGACGATCTTGCCGTCGTGCACGACGACAAAGGCGCGCGTGTCTATGTCCGCGTCTGCGGGGAAGGCCGCGTCCAGCGCGGCGGTCAGGGCCGTATCATCCACATCCGGCCCGGGTTCGGCCACTCGCCACACGGGGCTCGCCTCATAGGGGTCGCGCGGATCGGCCTGGGCGGGCAGGGGCTGGCCGTCCGCTGACAGGGTGCAGCCCAGACCGGGCCGGTAGTAGGCTGATCTGCCGATACCCTCGCGTGAGGCTGAGGCCGACGCCGCCTCGCGATCCACCGCATAGTTGATCCCGCTGCCCAGCTCGCCGAGCAGCCGGTCGGAGTCCGCCGCCGCCGCCTCCAGCGACCGCCCCGACACAAAGACCGCGGAACAGCTGATCTTGGCGCCGACGCCCGTGACCAGATAGTTCATCGCCGCCCGGTCCTGGGAAGCCGCCTGTCCCGCCAGCGCCAGCAGGGCGACCCCTGAAAATCCGGCCAGTCTCTTCTTCATCGTCCCCTCCCCAGGTGGCTATTTCCAGATCGGCGTCTTGTCGCCGGATAATCCCAGCCGGTCCCACATCTCGCTGACCCGTTCGACCACGGCCTCGTCCATGCGGATCTCCTCGCCCCATTCGCGCTGGGTTTCGGGAGGCAGTTTGTCAGTGGCATCGAGACCGATCTTGGAACCGAGGCCGCTCTCGGGGCTGGCAAAGTCCAGATAGTCGATCGGGGTGTTCTCGATCA
>CAXICH010000090.1:0-8600 GCA_964022245.1 uncultured Alphaproteobacteria bacterium | reverse complement strand
ACGAGACCTTTGGCCCCATCCTGTACGTCATGACCTGGCGCGATCTGGATCAGGCGATCACGATGCAGAACGCCGTACCCCAGGGGCTGTCCAGCTGCATCTTCACCGACCGGCTGCGCGAGGCCGAAACCTTCCTGTCGGCCTGGGGCTCGGACTGCGGCATTGCCAATGTGAACATCGGTCCGTCGGGCGCCGAGATCGGCGGGGCGTTCGGCGGCGAAAAAGATACCGGCGGCGGGCGCGAGAGCGGCTCGGATGCGTGGAAGGCCTACATGCGGCGCCAGACCCAGACGGTAAATTTCTCCGCCAGCCTGCCGCTGGCCCAGGGCGTCAGGTTCGACGTCTAGCCGACAGTTCCGGCATGACGGTGGGGGCATTGCCCTTGCGCCAGTGCCTGTAGATGGCCCGTACGATCAGAAAGCCGATCAGCACCACGACCGGGATCAGCAGCGGCATCAGGAAGGCGACCAGCACCGTCCCGATGCTCAGTACGTCATCGACCACGCTCAGAAACGGGTTGGCCATGCCGGCGGTGGACAGGGTCGAGGCGGCGCGGGTGCCGCCCTGGGCCGCGCCAAAGGCCAGCGCCGTCGGGGCGCCGACGATGATGCCGGCAATGGCCGCCGCCGTGGGGTCGAGGCCGACAAACATCGATCCGGCCACCATGGCGCCCGCCACCGGCCGGGCAATCAGGCCTACTGCGTGCAGGGCATTGTCGAGCACCGGGACCTTGTCGGACACGACCTCGATGACCGTGGCGAGGCCCAGCGCGGCGATGGCGGTGTTGGACGTCATCCACAGCATGCCGTCGTTCAGCTCGATACCGAACAGCTGGAACCTCGCCGCCAGCGCCGCCATGAACAGCGGCACGAAGATGCGCAGGCCGGAGGCCGCCGCCAGCCCCAGCGCCAGCAGCACCGGCAGCACCCAGGTCTCCATCAGGCCGGCGGCCGGGAGGGCAGAAATCATGTCAGGCATGCGAAATCCTCCGGTGAGGCGTCACTGTCCGAGCGAACAACGTCACGCAAGGCCTTTCGGCTCCCGCCGTGCGGTCAGGGGGCCCGGACCGGTCCCAGTTCCGAGGCGGCGCGGGACAGGTTGACGAACTCGGCGCGCTGGCCCCACGGGTCCTCGCCGCGGGCGCCCTGGGCGAGGTCGATGACCTGATCCCAGCCATAGTCCGGGGCCAGCCAGGGGTCGCCGCGCAGCAGCTGGGCGGCACCGGCGACGGCGAGGGCCCAGCGGACCTCGGTGCCCGGCCGCGAGTCCTGACCGGTGACCGGATGCTGCATCAGCTGCGAGGTGTCGGCGCCCGGCGGCTTGAACCGCACCTGCACAAAGGCCCATTCGCCGGACGGATCCCCGGTCGGGGCCATGCTCTGCTCGTAGCGCCGATCCGGCAGCTGGCTGGGTCCGCCCACGGGGGTGATCTCATAGAGGGCGACGACCGCAGCCCCCGATCCGACCTCGCCCGCGTCGATGCGATCGTTCGAGAAGTCGGCCTCGGACAGCATCCGCGTCTCATAGCCGATCAGCCGGTACTCGCTGACCCGGGCCGGGTTGAACTCGACCTGGATCTTGACGTCGTCGGCGATGGGGAAGGCGCCCCGGTCAAAGGCCGGACCGAACAGACGGCGGGCCTCGTCCAGATCATCGACATAGGCGGCGGTGCCGTTCCCGGCCTGGGCGATGGCCTGCATGCGGGCGTCCTGATAGTTGCCGCGCCCGAAGCCATAGACAGACAGATAGATGCCGGTTTCGCGCTTCTCGGCGACATAGTCCTCCAGCCGCTTGTCCTCGGTCACGCCGACGTTGAAGTCGCCGTCGGTGAACATCAGGATGCGGTTGATCTTGCCCTCGCCGAAGGCGGCCTCGGCCTGGTCATAGGCATTGACCATGCCCGCCACGCCTGCGGTCGACCCCCCGGCCGACAGCGAGGCCACGGCGCAGCGCAGCTTCAGCTTTTCGGTGCCCGGTGTCGGCGTCAGCAGCACCCGCGCGCCCGAGGCATAGGTGGTAACGGCGATCGAATCCTGCGGCCGCATGCGGTCGATGATCAGATTCATGGTGCGCTGGGCCAGCCCCAGCTTGTCCGGGTTCTGCATCGAACCGGACACATCGACCATGAAGGTCAGGTTCAGCGGCAGGCGCTGGCTGGCGGGCAGCTCATAGCCCTGAAGCGCCACATGGACGATCTTGCGGCCCGGGCTCCACGGCGAGTCGACCACGCTGGTGGTGACGGCAAAAGGCTGGTCCCTCGAGGTCGGGGCGGGCAGATCATAGTCGAAATAATTGACCATCTCCTCGACCCGCACGGCATCGCGTGGCGGCCGCTGACCGTCACCGAGGAAGCGCCGGACATTGGAATAGGCGGCGGTGTCGACGTCGATCGAGAAGGTGGAGACCGGCTCGTCGACGGTCCGCTTGACCGGGTTGGGCACGGCATCCGGATAGCGTTCGGTGGACGGCGGTGCGACCGCCGGGTCGGGCGCGAGCGAGTTTGACAGGGCCGGGACGGTCGCGAGGTAATCCACGGTTCCCGTCTGCCCCGAGGCGAGCAAGGCCTCACGCTCGACCTGGACCATCGGGGTGGGCGCATTGGCGGGATCCCGGCGGACTCGCGACCCGTTGACGACGATCTCATCCGCCGTCACCGCCTCACCGACGACCGGCGGCCGAGGCATCGGAGGCGGCGGGGGAGGGGGCGGCGCAGCAGTGACGTAGCCCCGGTCTGAACGCGACGGTGGTCCGAAGCCAAAGGGCGCACAGGCGGCGGCGGTGGGTTCCCCATCGACCACGCGATCCTGCACCGGGACAGCGAGGGCGGGCGGGCCTGCCATCGACACGATCAGGGAGCCGCTGACGGCGACGGCGGCAAGGCGGTTCGGCTTTGTGCGGTTCATGGCGACACCCTCCAAGGTCGAGAGGCGCATTCAGCCGTGGGTTATGGGGCCAGATTGTGACGGGCTGGCCAACCTCTGCTAGGGAGTCAGGTTCGATCAGGGGGGGAACGGCCATGGCCGACGCGACGGGCGGACTGGGTCTGGGGCATGCGGCGGCGCTGCTGGGGGCCGGCGTTCTGGCGGTGCCGATCTTTCGCAAGCTGGGGCTGGGCTCGGTGCTGGGCTATCTGGCTGCCGGACTGGCCATAGGGCCGTTCGGACTGGGCCTGTTCTCCGAGCCGGAGACCATCCTGCACGTCGCCGAATTCGGCGTGGTGATCTTCCTGTTCATCATCGGCCTCGAGATGCGACCGACGCGACTGTGGTCGCTGCGAAAGGAGATTTTCGGGCTCGGCGCGGCCCAGGTGGCGGTCTGTGGCCTGCTGCTGACCCTGACCGGGCTGGCGCTGGGACTATCCCCGGCAGTGGCCTTCGTCGGAGCCATGGGCTTTGTCCTCAGCTCGACCGCCGTGATCATGCAGATGCTGGAAGAGCGCGGCGAGATGGGGGCACCGTCCGGCCAGCGGGCGGTGTCGATCCTGCTGCTGGAGGATCTGGCGATTGTGCCGCTGCTGGCGGTGGTGGCGGTGCTGGCCACGGTCACGGGGGTCAATACGGTTCAGGGGCCGCCCCTGTGGCAGACGGTCGGTCTGGCGCTGGCGGCGATCACGGCGGTGATGGTGGCCGGGCGCTTTGTCATGAACCCGGTGTTTCGCATTCTGGCGCGCTATGGCGGGCGCGAGGTGATGACGGCCGCCGCCCTGCTGGTGGTGGTCGGCGCGGCCTGGGTCATGGACATGGGCGGGCTGTCGATGGCCATGGGGGCGTTTCTGGCCGGGGTACTGCTGTCGGAATCGACCTTCCGTCACCAGCTGGAGGCCGATGTTGAGCCGTTCCGGGCCATCCTGCTGGGCCTGTTCTTCCTCAGCGTCGGCATGGCGCTGGATATCGGGGTGGTGATCGCCGACTGGCAGCTGGTGCTCGGCGGGGTGATCGCCTTCATGGCGGTCAAGGCCGTGGCCATCTATGGCGTCGCGCGGCTGTTCAAGGCCCGCGAGCGCGAGGCGGTCGAGCGCGCCGTGTTGTTCGCCCAGGGCGGCGAGTTCGCCTTTGTCCTCTATGCGGCGGCGGGCACCGTCGGGCTGTTCGACGCGCGGATCAGCGCGGCGCTGACGGCGATCGTGATCCTGTCCATGGTGCTGACGCCGGTGACGACGATGCTGCTGGGACGCTTCATGCCGACGGAGACGCAGGACCCGGGCGCCATGGATGGCGTCGAGATGGCCGAGAACCTGCGCGAGCAGGTGCTGATCATCGGCTTCGGCCGCTTTGCCCAAGTGGTGTCCCAGCCGCTGCTGGCGCGCGACGTCGATGTCTCGATCATCGAGAATGACGTCGAGATGATCCAGGCGGCCGGCCAGTTCGGTTTCAAGGTCTATTACGGCGACGGCACCCGGCTGGACGTGCTGCGCGCCTCGGGCGTCGACAAGGCCGAGGCCGTCCTGGTCTGTATCGACAAGCCGGAACAGGCGGACCACATCGTCGAGCTGATCCGGGCTGAGTTTCCGCTGACGAAGCTGTTCGTGCGCGCCTATGACCGCGGCCATTCGATGCGACTGATCGAGGCGGGCGTCGACTACCAGATCCGCGAGACCTTCGAGTCGGCGCTGGCCTTCGGGGAGCAGGTGCTGAAGGAACTGGGGGCTTCGGATCTCGAGGCGCGCGAGACCATCGAGGACGTCCGCCGGCGGGATGACGAGCGGCTGACGCTGCAGCTGTCGGGGGGTTTGCAGGCCGGGCGGTCGCTGATGCGGGGCAATATGCCGACGCCGCAGCCGGCGCCCTATATCAAGCCGCGCCGCGAGGGCCGTCTGCTGAACGAGGACGCGGTCGAGGCCGACGAAAAAACGGCGGCTCCGTAAGGAACCGCCGCTTTCTTGGATCACAGTGTCAGAGGACTTATTGGCCGCCCGACATGCCGGCTGCCCGGTTGGCGTCGGCCAGCAGCATGCGGGCCTGAAGCGCCTGGTCCTGGCTGACCGCCGTCGAAATGGCGTTGAAGCGGTCGATGGTCAGGCCCGAGCCCTCGACCACAGCGGCCATCTCAGCCTGCTGCTCGGCGGTCGGGGTGCCACCCTGGACGCCGGCAGCGATCTCCTGGATACGGCCCATGGCCGAGGAGAACTGCTCGACTTCCTGATCGGTGACCGAGGCGGCGACCGAACCTTCCGGCGACGGCGGGGTCATGACCACGGCCATCCGGGCCTGCAGCACGGGATCAGCGCTGACGGACTGCGAGATCGCATTGAAGCGGTCGATGGTCAGGCCCGAGTTCTCGACGATACCGGCCATCTCGGCCTGCTGCTCGGCGGTCGGGGTGCCGCCCTGGATCTGGGCGGAAATGCCGGCCAGCTGCTCCATGGCCGTGCCGAACTTCTTCAGTTCGTCATCGGAGTAGCCGGGGTCCTGGGCCACGGCGACGGCCGCGGTGACGTTGGCAGGGGCGGCCTGGACCGAACCGGCCATCAGGGCCACGGCGGAAACGGCAGCAAAAAGAGGGATACGCATGGAAAGGCTCCTTCCGGGGAGGTTGGACATACTGTCAAAACGGGTGAAACCCGGATCCGGTTCCGATACCGGTTCGCCAAAGTCCTTGAAAAACAAAGACTAGTGGTCTCACCCACAAAGGTACCGTCTCTCTTTCGGCGATGCAACTAAGGCGGGGGTGGGACCGAATCCGCGCCGGCCTCCCGCCGCACGGGCCTCGCAGGGCGATCCGCGTGCCGAACCTGCGACCCCCGCGCGGCGCGGACAAGGCGACAAAGCGGCGGGTCTGCGCTGTCCGCGCGCGAATTCCTGTCGGCGCGCTTTTGGTGTATCCGGCCCGGCCATGACCTTCGCCGCCCACAGGCTGAGCGTCGCCCCGATGATGGACTGGACGGACCGGCACTGCCGGGCCTTTCACCGGTCCCTGACCCGCCGGGCCATGCTCTATACCGAAATGGTCACCGCCGATGCGGTGATCCACGGCGACCGGGCGCGCCTGCTGGGCCATGACCCCGAGGTCGGGCCGGTGGCGCTGCAGCTGGGCGGATCGGACCCGCAGAAGCTGGCCGAGGCGGCGCAAGCGGCCCTGCCGTTCGGCTATGACGAGATCAATCTCAATGTCGGCTGCCCGTCCGATCGGGTCCAGTCCGGCCGGTTCGGCGCCTGTCTGATGCGCGAGCCCGCCCTTGTCGCCGACTGCATGCGCGCGATGGCCGGGGCGGTCCCGGTTCCGGTAACGGTCAAATGCCGGATCGGCGTCGACGACCAGATCCCCGAGCAGGCCCTGTTTGCCCTGGTCGAGGCCTGTGCGGACGCCGGGGTCGACCACTTCATCGTCCATGCCCGCATGGCCTGGCTGAAGGGTCTGTCACCGAGGGAGAACCGGGACATCCCGCCGCTGGACTATGATCTGGTCCGGCGGCTGAAGCGCGAGCGGCCGGAGCTGACCGTGGTGCTGAACGGCGGAGTTGCCTCGGTCGAGGCCGCCCGGGACCTGCTGGAGCCGCAGGATGGTGTGGGGCTGGACGGGGTCATGCTGGGGCGCACCGCCTATCATGAGCCAGCAGGGCTTGGGCGGGTCGACCCGCTGATCTTCGGCGAGGGCGCGGCGCGGTCGGTCGAGGCGGCGCTGGTCGACTACCGCCCCTATATGGCCGCGCGTCTCGACGAGGGGGTGCCCCTGCCGGCCATGGCGCGTCACATGCTGGGCCTGATGCACGGACGGCCCGGCGCGCGGACTTGGCGGCGGATCCTGACGGTCGACAGCATCCAGCCGGGCGCGGGGCTGGAGGTTCTGGACCGGGCGCTGGACGCCGTGCACGAGGCCGAGGCCCGGGCTGCCGCCCGGCTTGAGTCCGCCGCCTAGTGGACCTGACCCTCCTTGAGATCCTCAGCCTGATCGCCAGGCTGGCTGCAGCGGGAGCGCTTGCCGGACTGATCGCGGGCCTGTTCGGGGTCGGCGGTGGCACGGTCATTGTGCCGGTGCTGTTCTGGGCCTTCGCCCTGCTGGGTCTGGGCGGCGAGGCCAATCTGCATGTGGCGATCGGCAGCTCCCTGCTCAGCATTGTGCTGACCTCGTGGCGGTCGCTGACGGCGCACCGGACGCACGGGGCGGTCGATGAGGTCGTGCTGAAGACCTGGACGCCGTGGGTCGGCGGCGGGGCCCTGGTCGGGGCCTTTCTCGCCGGGCTGGTGTCGATGCAGGGACTGGCGTGGATCTATGCGATCTTTCTGGGGGCCATCGCCGCCCAGCTGGGCCTGATGCCCGAGCGCTTCACCCTGGCCCGCGACGTGCCGACCGGCTGGGCCCGGCGCGGCTGGGGCACAGCCATCGGCGGGCTGTCGGCCATGATGGGGATCGGCGGCGGCAGTTTCGGCGGGCTGATGATGACCCTGTGCGGACGGCCCATCCATCAGGCGGTGGCCACGGCCTCGGGCTTCGGCATGGCGATCGGTGCCGCCGCGACGGTCGGTTTCATCGTCTTTGGCTGGTCGGCGGAAGGACGGCCGCCGCTGTCGCTGGGCTATGTCAATGTGCCCGCCGCCCTTGTCATCGGGGGGCTGACAGCCTTCATCGCCCCGTTCGGCGCCCGGCTGGCGCACCGGCTGGACCGGCGGCTGCTGCGGCGGCTGTTCGCCCTCTATCTGATGGCGACGGCGATCTCGGTGCTGGTCAAGGCGGTCTAGGGCTTGAGGACCAGACCCGCGGGCGTGGCCTCGAAACCGGACAGGCGACCGAGGAAACTCATCCCCAGCAGCGAGTGCGGCAGGTCGGCCTGGACCACCAGGGCGGCGACATCGCGGACCTCGACGCCCGCCACGGTCACGCTCGACAGGGTGACCGATGCGGCCTGAGCCATGCCCGTTACGGTGCGGACGGACTGGCTGTATTCGAGGGTTTCGGGGTTCAGCCCCAGCACGCGGGCATCGGCCGGACGCAGCACCACGGCGGCGGCGCCTGTATCGACCAGCAGGGCGACGGGTTTGTCGTTGACTTGGGCCCGGGCCCAGTAGTGGCCATCCGCGCCGCGCCGGATAGGGGCGGTGGGCTCTGCCAGCCTGACGATCGCGGCCGGTTGGGGTGCCGCCTGTGCGGATTTGTCGGAAAGGGCGCCAAAGCCCCACGCCGCCAGCAGGGACGTCCCCACTGCGGCGGCCAGAACAGCACTTCCGGAAACGCTGCCGGTCATGTCGATACTCACTCGGACACCCGTATGTACGCGCCGCTTCTGCGGCAATCATGAGTCCGGTCTAGGGCAGGGACGTTGGGATGCCGTGAAGGGGCATGGCTGACAAATGGTTAGCGCGGCACCAGCCCCTGCAGGGCCGGGTCGAGACGCGACACCCGCCCGGGCAACTCCTCCAGAATGGCGTCCCGGGTCGCCTCATCCAGACGGCTCCATTCAGCGATCTCCTGCAGCGACCGCAGGCAGCCGAGGCACAGGCCCGAGGCACCATCCACCGTGCAGACCTTGGTGCAGGGGGTTTTGATGGGCCTTGGCGGACCGTCAGAAGGGGGGCGTTTATGTGACATCGATCGCAAAGATACTCCGGTGACAGACGAAAAAACTTGCATCCGTCATAAAACTGTCGTTCCCTGTAAAGGACGCG
>CAXICH010000089.1:0-8772 GCA_964022245.1 uncultured Alphaproteobacteria bacterium | reverse complement strand
TTTCGCTCGTCTAGGAGCGGACGTTTCCTCCCCGAAACGCCTACGAAGTTTGCGCGTCGCATCGCGTCGCGCGCTTCGAGAGCCCCATTCATACGATCCGGGCCCGGCAAGTCAATCAAAGCGAAGGCGAAATCCGGGGTTTTCTTGACTGATCGTCGATAAGTCAGCGCCAGCCTCAGCCAGTTATTGACGATCCTTCGAGAATCGCTCGGATGGCGGCCACCATCTGGTCCCGGGGCAGGGTCTGCTGGCCCGGACGCGCCTGTTTCCATTCGGCATTGTCGGAGACGGCCTGCGACAGGCGGCGACCGGCGTCGAGGTCCTTGAGCGTGACCGTTCCGGCCGCGATCTCGTCTCCCCCCAGCATGACGGCGACGGGTGCACCCCGCCGGTCGGCGTATTTCATCTGGGCCTTCATGCCTGCGCGACCGAGGTAGAGCTCGGCGGCGATGCCGGCGGCGCGCAGCTCGGCGACCGCGCCGAGATAGTGGGCCATGTCGGCATCGGCAAAGGCGATCACGACGACCGGGCCGCGGACCTCGCCAGCCGGGTCGCGACCGCTGGCGCGCAGGGCGGCGGCCAGTCGCGACACCCCGAAGGAGAAGCCCGTGGCCGGCACGCTCTGGCCGGTGAAGCGGGCGACCAGATCGTCATAGCGTCCACCGCCGCCGATCGAGCCAAACCGCACGGGGCGGCCCCGGTCGTCGGTGGTGGGCAGCAGCAGTTCCGCCTCGAACACCACGCCGGTGTAATACTCGAGGCCCCGCACGACGGTCGGGTCGAACCGGACCGCCGCCTCATCGACGCCCATCAGGCCGAGCGCCGTATCGACGGCCTGCAACTCCTTCAGCGCCTGATCCCCCTCGACCCCCAGATCCCCGGCGCGGGCGATGGCGGACAGGGTGTCGGCCCGGCTGAGGGCGGCGTCGCCCGCCGATGCGAGGAAGCGCTCGATCGTGCCAACCAGCGGCCCGGGCAGCTGGGCGCCCCTGGTATAGTCGCCGGACTCGTCCAGACGACCTTCCCCCAGCAGGGCGGCCACGCCTTCCCAGCCCAGCCGGTCGAACTTGTCGATGGCCCGCAGCGCGGTCAGGCGCCGGGCCGGATCGTCGATGCCGCCGGCCGTAAACAGGCCGTCGAACAGCTTGCGATTCGAGACCTTGATCTGGGCCTGATCCCGGTCGAGGCCAGCCGCCGTCAGCCCTTCGACCGCGAGGGCGAGGATTTCGGCGTCGGCCTCGGGGCGGTCGGAGCCGACGGTGTCGGCGTCGCACTGGATGAATTCGCGGAACCGGCCGGGCCCCGGCTTCTCATTGCGCCAGACGGGACCGAAGGCGTAGCGCCGGAATGGCTTGGGCAGGGTTTCCCAGCTCTGGGCGGCATAGCGGGCCAGCGGCGCCGTCAGGTCATAGCGCAGTGCCATCCACTGATCGTCATCGTCCTGCAGGGCAAAGACGCCCTCGTTCGGGCGGTCGGCGTCGGGCAGGAATTTGCCCAGCGCATCGGCATACTCGAAGGCCGACGTCTCCAGCGGCTCAAAGCCCCAACGCTCATAGACGGCCGAGACCCGCTCGACGATGCGGCGCTCGGCGATCAGGTCCGGGCCGCGCCGGTCCTGAAACCCGCGTGGGCCCCGGGCTTCCGGGCGGGGGGCGTCTGCGGACGGGGCGTCAGGGGGCGTGTCGGTGCTCATGGGGGGCGATTACGCCATCCCCCCCCGTCCCGCAATGCGACCGCGGGCTCAGTCGCCGCCCTTCGAGATGCGGACCATCCGGCCATAGGTCAGGCAGCGCCAGGCCCACTCCAGCGGCCCCATACGGAACACCGACAGCCACAGCGGCGACCAGATCAGCTGGGCCAGCCAGACCGCACCCACCACCATCCACATCTCCGAGGTGCTGTGGGTGCCGAACCACATGGGACCCCACGGCGCATAATAGAGGGTCACCATGATCAGGGTCTGGCTGAGGTAGTTGGTGAAGGCCATGCGACCGACCGGCACCAGCACCTGGGTGATCACCCTGAGCCCGAACCTGGTCAGCAGGATCAGGGCCGTGACATAGAAGAGGGTCACCAGCGGGGCCGCCCCGGTCGAGGCGGCGGCCAGCCCTCCGGTAGGATCGACGCCGTCCGGCGCCATGGCCTTTTGCCAGCCCCAGTAAGCCGACACCGCCAGATTGGCTCCGCCCAGGACCAGCACCATCAGATAGGTGCCCATGGACGCGGTGCCCGTGAGATAGCCTGACTTGTAGAGGCCGAGCCCCAGCATCATCAGCGGGACCGTCACCGGCACCATGAACAGGATGGCGATGAGGAAGGTCGCCCAGGTGGTCAGATTGGCCAGCCAGCCAGCGGGCCAGCCGGAGCGATAGGTGTCGACCACGGCCTGGATGGCCTCGGGCGTGGCCACAGGCATGCCCTGGGTGACCTTGCTGGCGATGTCGGCCGGGAGGTTGGCCATACCCCAGTAGAAGCCCGTTGCGATCAGGGCCCAGAACAGGGTGATCAGACCCCCGACCCACAGGAGCCGCCGGGCCGACCACGAGCGGAACATCAGGAACAGAAAGCCACTGACCGCATAGAGGAACAGGATGTCGCCGTACCAGAGGGCCGCTCCGTGGATCGCGCCGATCAGCAACAGCCACCACAGACGCCGCCGAAGCAGGGCGCCCCGGTCAAGGTCGCTGCGCTCGCCTCCCACGAGGAAGACCGACACCCCGAACAACAGGGTGAACAGGGTGCGCATCTTGTCGGAGAAAAAGACGTCGATCACCCAGACACCGATGGCGTCGGCCTGGGTTGAGTTTGCCGGGGGTGGCGCCTCGGCCATCATCAACAGCGAGGGCCAGGCAAAGGCGATGGCATTGACCGCCAGAATGCCGAGGATGGCCCAGCCGCGCAGCATGTCCAGATTGAAGATCCGGTCCTTCGGCGCGACGGGCGCAAGACGGGCGGTGCCCGGTCCGGTATGCAGGTCTGTGGATGTCATGGCGTGATGTCCCCCCGGCAATCACCTGATGTCAGGCGCAGAGGGTCGCAGCGCGCGCCGCCAAAGGAAAGTAAATTTCCTGTAACGCCGTTCAGCGCGGCTAGAAGGTGTCGCGGCCGCTGAGGCCCAGCCGGTCCCGAACCGGGGCCGGGCGCGGCATGAAGGCGAGGAAGGCGGCGCACAGTCCGGCCCACAGGGCGTAGCTGATGCCCACCAGAATGGCCAGGGGCACCCCGCCGACGCCGAAGATCAGCAGGGCCGTTTCGGCATAGCCCAGCGCCTGTCCGACATCGGCCGAGCGGGCCGCGCCGATGCCCGAGAGGACAAGGGCGTTGAACCCTTGCAAGGCGGCGGCCAGCAGACCGCCGTAGAACATGAACCGCCAGACGATGCCCAGCCGGGTGGCCGGCCGGCCGGAGCGCATACGCTCCTGGTTCAGCAGCCACAGACACAGGGGCACGGCGATCACGCCGACCGCCAGCACCAGGACGCGCCAGTCCGTGCTCAGCCCGTCCAGCCAGCTCTGCGGCGGCCAGACGAAAAAGGTGATGATCAGGGGCGGCCAGGAGATGCCGAGGACGGCCGCCAGCGCGACCCAGCCGCCGGACCGGCGCCAGGTGACCTGACGCTGTCCCGGCAGATCCTCGAGCGTTTCGAAACGGGTCTTCATCGGGTCGGCACCGGAGCGTCGCCGGAATAGTCATAGAAGCCGCGGCCGGTCTTGCGACCCAGCCAGCCGGCCTCGACGTATTTCACCAGCAGGGGACAGGGCCGGTATTTGCTGTCGGCCAGCCCGTCATAGAGCACATTCATGATGGCCAGAACGACGTCCAGGCCCATGAAGTCGGCCAGTTCCAGCGGCCCCATGGGGTGGTTGGCACCCAGCTTCAGCGCCTTGTCGATCGAGGCGACGTCGCCGACCCCTTCATAGAGGGTGAAGATGGCTTCATTCACCATCGGCACGAGGATGCGGTTGACGATGAAGGCCGGGAAATCCTCGGCATTGGTGGTGGTCTTGCCGAGGCTCCGGGCGAACTCGACCGCGGTCTCATAGGTGGCGGGCGAGGTGGCGATGCCGCGGATGATCTCGACCAGCCGCATGGCCGGCGCCGGCTTCATGAAATGCAGGCCGATGAACCGGTCCGGCCGATCGGTGGCGGAGGCCAGCCGGGTGATCGAGATGGACGAGGTGTTCGAGGCCACCAGGGTGTCGGGCCCCAGGTGCGGGGTCAGCGACTTCAGGATGTCGGTCTTGACGGCCTCGTCCTCGACGGCGGCCTCGATGACCAGATCTGCCGTGCCGACCGACGCCAGATCGCCGGCATCGGTGATCCGGCCGAGAATGGCCTGGGCCTCGTCTTCGGCGAGACTCTCGCGCTCCACACGACGGGCCAGACTGTTGGCGATGGTGCCATGGGCCAGCGGCAGCCGCGAGGGATCGGCGTCATACAGGCGCACCGCATAGCCGCCGGTGGCCACCGCCTGGGCGATACCCGATCCCATCTGTCCCGCGCCGATGATGGCGACCGTCCTGATCGTGGTCATGACCTTCGAAATTCAAGGACGCCGGGGCGCCGGGGGACGGGCACCTTAGGCGTTCCGGGCGGGCGGCGAAAGCACCCCGGCGTGACCCGCCTGCATCAGAATCCGCCCAGCAGCTGGCGCAGGGCCTGGCAGCTGGCCGGCAGGATGTAGGAGCGGATGCCCGAAATGATCAGCAGGGCGATGATCGGGGTGATGTCGATCCCACCCAGCGAGGGAATGACGCTGCGCAGCGGCGCCAGGATCGGGGCGGTGATACTGTCCAGAAAATGGGCCAGCTGGGCCACGAAGCGATTGCGATAGTTGATCACGTCGAAGGCGAACAGCCAGCTCATCACGGCCGAGACGATGATCGCCAGCCACAGCAGCATGAAGATCGAGTCGACCAGAAAACAGATGAATTCGGCGATGGCGGGGCCCATGTCGATCCTTCATGGCAGCGGAAATTGCGTCAGGCGTCGCTTCTAGCCTGAGCCGGGCCTTCCGGCAAAGGCCGCTGGTGTCGCGCCCGGACAGCGCCCTGGCGCAATCCCCCGCAAGGCGCCATTGACACCACAAGCCCCGCCCGCCTATGTCCCGCGCTCGCCTGTGCCCGAGCATGGATCGGGGCCGTAGCTCAGTTGGTAGAGCGCGTCGTTCGCAATGACGAGGTCAGGGGTTCGACTCCCCTCGGCTCCACCAAATCCTTGTTCCACAAGGGTTTGGACAGGATCAGGCGAGAATTCTGACACCACGTTGCTACACACGGCTTCCAAGAAACCGTCGAAAAGGCGTTCCCCTACAGTTAGTTCGCGGTTCCGAAGCTGTAGCACCACCCCGTCGCACACACCGTCTAAACGGGCCCCTTCACCGTCTCGACGGTCGGCTGATCATTGGTCGCGCCAATCGTCAGGCCTCATCCTCCGAGGAGCGACCTACTACCTTCGTCTTCGTGTTCCGCGGGCCTTGGCAGGGATTGTGGGTAAGACCCATGTCGTGAAGACGCTCCGCACCGGCTATCGAGCAGAAGCCGTCCGTCAGGCCCGGATTGTCGCCGCCGAGTTGGAACAAGAATGGCGTTGCATCGAGAAACGCGGTGCTTACCCGGCCATCGCTCCTCCGCATGGAAAATCGAGGCCTGAGGCACCTCCCTCAGCGGCGCCAGTCGACAAGACGCTGCGCCAAGCCTTCGAACTGTTTCGGTCTGATCCAGCGAAACAGCGCACCCGGAAGACAGACCTCCATTATCTGAATCTCATCGAGTTGACGGTCGGCCTCTGGGGCGAGAACCGCACGATCCGATCCATCGACCGTGAAGCGTCACGCGAGCTTCTCGATGTGCTCGTCTGGTTACCGTCGAACGCCGAGAAGAAGTTCCCGAAATTGTCGCCGCTCGCGGCGGCCCGAATGGCGAAGGAGAAGGGGCTGGCTGGAAGGCTCTCACCTGCCTCGGTCAACGGCTACATGACCAAGTTCCGCGCCGTGATGAACTTCTGCCAGAACGAAGGCTGGATCGAACGAAACCCAGCCAAGGGGCTCCAGGTCATCGACCGGGTGAGACGGCGGGATAAACGCCTGCCTTTCGCCCCCGAGCAGTTACGTCTGATCTTTGATGCACCGCTCTACCGAGGTTGCGTTGATGACTGGGCCGGATATTCGACCCCCGGCCATGCGCGTCCACGTCGGGGACGTTTCTGGGTGCCCCTCATTGCCCTCTTTTCGGGCATGAGGATGAACGAGATTTGCCAGCTACACGTCGCAGACATCCATCGGCTTGATGGCGTTGACTGCTTTTTCGTAACCGAAGGACCATCCGATAGCGACACCGGCAAGCGATTGAAGACAGCCGCCAGTGAGCGGTTCATCCCGGTCCACCCCACATTGATCAAAATCGGGTTTATGTCCTTCGTCACCCAGAGACGAGCGGCTGGAGCCATCCGCCTTTTCTCCGAACTCCAAAGGTCAAGCACGGGCTACTACAGCGACCCCTTCAGCAAATGGTTTCGACGCTTCCTTGAGCGATGTGGAGCCGCTCGGGAGAAGACATGCTTTCACTCGTTTCGTCACTGCTACCGAGACGCCCTGCGCGAAGCTCGGATCGAGCATGAAGTGGCTTTGGCACTCGGCGGTTGGTCCGCAGGAGTTGGGAACGAGGGCGGTGAGACGGCTGCTGCCTATGGAAGAGGCTACAAGGCGAGCACGCTCCTGGAGGCGATTGGACGAGTAAAATACGATACCCTCGACCTATCGCACCTTTGGGAAGCTCCTCTCCAGACCGACGAGTTTCCTCAAGTGGGAGATCGTTAGCTCGCGTTCCAATCAAATTGATCGCAACAAGCTCGCTACTTTGAATCGCTCTCAAAGCCCTATCGAATCAGAGTCAACCTCATCGGTGAGGTTCCCAAGAGCGATGCGAATCAAATCACGATCAAATGTCTCTTGGGCCGTTGCCAGCTACTCAATCCCAGAACGGCACATATCCGCTCTTGGGACGGTCGGGATCAGCAGGCCGAATGGCTCCCTCGTCCAAGGCTTCTCGGATAACCCTCGAAACTTGGGCGGCGTTCTGATCCTCAATGCCGAAACGTTCGCGCAAGCTCGCGTTCGTCATCCGCTTACGCTCATGCCTGCGCAGGCAAGCGTGCTGGTAGCAAATTTCCACGCGCTGCCGTCGATCTAACTCGACGAACGACCGAGGGCCCAAAACGGTAACACGAGTCACTCCATCGACGGTTTCAAAGCTGGGGGCAGGCAGGCGGTATTGCTCGGTGGCCTCAATCACCTTGACCAACCCGGAGCCCAACTCCTCACACATTCCCATCCGCCTCATGAGGCGGGCCAAATGTTCATTCCGCGAACGTGGAGGTGCGCCGAACAACTTTCGGATCATCTCGTTTACGGGCACCCCTGGATTGGAAATTTCGATCCTGTCGGCGTAAATTTCGACGATGGGGCTCGTCCCCGTCACCGTCATGTCTTGGTGGACAAGGGCGTTGGCGATGAGTTCGCGGGTCGCGATCTGCGGGTAAGCCCTATGGCTTGATCGCAGCCCTCCTTCGATGCGCTCCTCCATAGGGAGTAGGTCGTCGATGAATTTCAGAACGCCCGTAAATCCTGCCGCATAGCCTCGAACGCCTTCTTGCGTCCGCAGCGTTTTCTTCTTGTTCAGGCCTTCATACTGCACGACCCGCAATGCCTTCCGAGCAATTGAAGGGAACGTGTCCAAGCGTCGGGCGATCAAGATCGCGCCCAGGTTTAGGATATTCCAGCGATCCCCAACGTCCTTCGTGATCAATCGGTCGGCTGCCAGCCGCTCGATGATGCCTTCGCTGGTCGATGGAGGCTTCTCATCGAGGAGGCTGAAGAATGCTTCGAAGTCGAGTGCGGCAAGCACTTCGTCGATGGTTTGGAAGGTGGCGGCTACGCCCGTCTCCCAAGCGAACGGACGCAGCTTCCCGAGCAAGTCTGCCTCTCGCTCAGGGTAGTCCGTAAGCTTTGGTGTCGCGCTTCCGATCCGGACGTAGGGAATATCTTGGAACTTGACGGATACAGTCCGGGCGGCGGGTATCTCCAGCACCACCACATGTCCTTGGTCGTATGTCGCGGTGTGGAAACGAAGCGAGGGGCTCGGGATCAAATTCTTTCCGAGCCAGAACTCCAAAGGCTCGTTTCCCTTCCTCTCGGTGCTGGGTTGGAACGACGTGCCAACGATCTCGTGATCGCCGTCCCTGATCCCCCAAACCAAATACCCCGCTTGTTGCCCCGCGAGGCAGGAAGCGTTGGCAATCGCGGAGATGGTTCTGCCAATCCGATCAGGGTCGATGTTGTTCTGCTTGAACTCCACCCAATCCGTCTCGGCGGGTAGTTTGCGGAGGTCCGCGATCAACATTTTGAGGCGTTCAGAATCCATCGGACTAACCTACATCAGGTAAGTCGCACGGCGTCATCAAAGAATACGAAGACGAAGGTAGTAGGTCGCTCCTCGGAGGATGAGGCCTGACGATTGGCGCGACCAATGATCAGCCGACCGTCGAGACGGTGAAGGGGCCCGTTTAGACGGTGTGTGCGACGGGGTGGTGCTACAGCTTCGGAACCGCGAACTAACTGTAGGGGAACGCCTTTTCGACGGTTTCTTGGAAGCCGTGTGTAGCAACGTGGTGTCAGAATTCTCGCCTGATCCTGTCCAAACCCTTGTGGAACAAGGATTTGGTGGAGCCGAGGGGATCATCGATTGGCCTGACGCCTTTCCACGGTCCTTATCC
>CAXICH010000088.1:0-8812 GCA_964022245.1 uncultured Alphaproteobacteria bacterium | reverse complement strand
CTGCGCCGCAAGAAGGCGGACGATCTGGAAGCCGAAGCGGCCTGAGGCCGGTCCAGCCACTCCCTGCTCACCCCTTGAAAGCGGCCGCCGCCTCGCTTGGCGCGCTGGACGACAAAAAGGGCGCCGGCGGTTCGCGCCGGCGCCCTTTGTTCGCCTCTGATATGTCGATCAGCAGCTGTAGTACATGTCAAACTCAACCGGGTGCGGGTGCAGTTGCAGGCGCATCACCTCTTCCATCTTCAGCTCGATGTAGCTGTCGATGAAGTCGTCATCCATGACGCCGCCCTTCTTGAGGAAGGCGCGATCCTTGTCTAGGGCGTCGAGCGCCTCGCGCAGCGAGCCGCAGACCTCGGGGATGTTGCCGCGTTCTTCCGGCGGCAGGTCATAGAGGTTCTTGTCGGCCGGGGCGCCTGGATCGATGCGGTTCTCGATCCCGTCCAGGCCCGCCATCAGCAGGGCCGTGAAGGTCAGATAGGGGTTGCCCATCGGATCGGGGAAGCGGGCTTCGATCCGCTTGGCCTTGGGCGAGCTGACCCACGGAATCCGGATCGAGGCCGAGCGGTTGCGGGCCGAATAGGCCAGCTTGACCGGCGCTTCATAGCCCGGGACCAGACGCTTGTAGCTGTTGGTCGTCGAGTTGGCGAAGGCGTTGATGGCCTTGGCGTGCTTGATGATGCCGCCGATGTACCACAGGCACATGTCCGACAGGCCGGCGTATTTGTCGCCAGCGAACTGGGGCTTGCCGTCCTTCCAGATCGACTGGTGCACGTGCATGCCCGAGCCGTTGTCGCCGAACATGGGCTTGGCCATGAAGGTGGCCGACTTGCCGTAGGCGGCGGCGACATTGTGGATGACGTACTTATATAGCTGCAGCCGGTCGGCCATGGTGACCAGCTCGGCGAACTTCAGCCCCAGCTCGTGCTGGGCGGGGGCGACTTCGTGGTGATGCTTTTCGGGATTGAGGCCCATGTCCTTCATCACCGACAGCATTTCAGCGCGCAGGTCCTGACCGGAGTCGACCGGATTGACGGGGAAGTAGCCGCCCTTGGCCCCGGGGCGGTGACCCATATTGCCCTCGCTGTATTCCGAGCCCGTGTTGGCCGGCAGTTCCATCGAGTCATAGGCATAGCCCGTGTCGTGCGCCTGGGTGGACCAGCGGACGTCGTCGAAGATGAAGAACTCGGCCTCGGGACCGAAATAGACCTTGTCACCCACGCCGGCGGACTGGACGAAGGCCAGCGCCTTCTTGGCCATCGAGCGACTGTCGCGGTTGTAGGGCTCATTGGTGTCGGGGTTCAGCACGTCGCAGAACAGGAACAGGGTCGTGTGCTGGTAGAAGGGGTCGATGTAGGCACTGTCGAGGTCCGGCTTGAGCAGCATGTCGGACTCGTTGATCGCCTTCCAGCCGGCGATCGATGAGCCGTCGAACATGGTGCCTTCCTCAAGGAACTCGTCATCGACCAGGTCGATATCGAAGGTCACATGCTGAAGTCGGCCCTTGGTGTCGGTAAAGCGAAGGTCGACGTATTTGACGTCCTTGTCCTTGATGTCCTGAAGGATAGCCTTGACGCTCATGGATTTCGTATCCTGTGGCTGGGGGAGGAAAACAGAAAGACCGTCCGGGAAGGACGGTCGGTGAAAGGGTCAGACGGCCTGGGCCCCGGTTTCGCCGGTACGGATGCGGATGACGTCGACGACGTCCGAGACGAAAATCTTGCCGTCGCCGATCTTGCCGGTGCGGGCCGAGGTCTGGATAGCCTCGATCACCGCCGGGGCCAGATCGTCACTGACCACCACCTCGATCTTGATCTTGGGCAGGAAGTCGATGACGTATTCGGCGCCACGATAGAGTTCGGAATGCCCCTTCTGTCGCCCGTAGCCCTTGGCCTCGAGCACGGTCATCCCCTGGACGCCGACGTCCTGAAGCGCTTCTTTGACTTCATCCAGCTTGAACGGCTTGATGACGGCTTCGATCTTTTTCATGGCGTCTCCGAGGCGACCCGGAATTGGTCAGTGCACTCGGAACGCAATGGGACATTGCATTGCACCATAAGGCAAGGCCCTTTTGATAATTATCATCATCCGTGAACGGAGGCGTCATGACCGTCCCACCTGAGTCCGGAGACTGGAGAAGCCGCCTGCCCTGGCCGGGGGCGCAAACCCACAAGCATGCGCGTGGACGGCTGGCCGTGGTCTCGGGCCCGGCCCATCGCACCGGAGCGGCCCGCCTGGCCGCGCGGGCGGGGCTCCGGATCGGCGCAGGTCTGGTGCGCGTCATGGCGACAGCCTCGGCCATTCCGGTCCTCGCAGCTTCTCTCGAAGCGGTGATGGTCGAACCCTTCGAGGGCGCTGACGACCTCGGCCACCGTCTCCGGGAGGCGGACGCGGTGGTGATCGGTCCCGCCGCAGGACTGGGCGAGGAGACCATCGGCAACCTGCATGCATTGGCCCGCACCGGGGCCGTGCTGGTCATCGACGCGGATGCGCTCAGCGTTTTCGAAAACCATCCTGACGACCTGTTCGCCTCGCTGGACCGCGACGATGTGCTGACGCCCCACCGGGGGGAGTTTGCACGCCTGTTTCCGGATCTGGCCGGGCTGCCGTCGGCTGAAGCCGCAGCGCAGGCTTCGGTGCGCGCGGACGCCGTTGTCCTGCTGAAGGGTCACGAGACGGTCATCGCGGCGCCCGATGGCCGGGTCGCGGTCAATCCGAACGGCACACCGTGGCTGGCGACGGCGGGAACCGGCGATGTTCTGGCGGGCATGATCGGTGGCCTTGCGGCCCAGCATATGGACAGTTTTGACGCCGCCTGTGCGGCCGCCTGGATCCACGCCGAGGCCGCGCGCGGGTTTGGCCCGGGGCTGATCGCCGAGGACCTGCCGGACCTCATTCCCGGGGTGCTGGCCGGACTCGCGCCGAAAGACCTCAGGCCGTCTTAGGCTTGGCCTTTGCCTTGGCCGGGGCCTTCCTGGCCGCTGCCTTTTTGGCGGGCGCCTTCTTGCCCTTGCCGCCTGCTGCCGCCTTGGCCGCGACCAGTTCGAGAGCCGCTTCCAGCGTCAGGTCTTCGGGCGCCGTACCCTTGGGCAGGGTGGCGTTGATCTTGCCGCATTTGACATAGGGCCCGAACCGCCCGGCCATGACCTGGATCGGGTCGCCACTCTCGGGATGGGCGCCCAGCTCCTTGAGCGGTGCCGCCTGGCCCCGGGCTCCCCGCGAAGCCTTCTTCTCGGCCAACAGCGAAACCGCGCGGTTCAGTCCGACCTCGAAGACCTCCTCGATGTCCGGCAGATTGGCATAGACCCCGTCGTGCAGGACGAAGGGGCCATAGCGGCCCAGCCCGGCCGTGATCGGCTTGCCGTCCTCGGGGTGCGCCCCGACCTGACGCGGCAGGGCCAGCAGGGTCAGCGCCTGCTCGAGCGTCAGGGTCGCCGGGCTCCAGCCCTTGGGCAGGGACGAACGCTTCGGCTTTTCGGCTTCGGGCGGGGTGGTTTCGACATAGGGGCCGAAGCGCCCGATCTTCAGCTGGACCGGCTGGCCGGTGGCCGGGTCGACGCCCAGCTCCCGGTCGCCGCCATCCGCCGAACCTGCAGCATTGGCCCCGGCGCCGAAGCCCCGGGTGTAGCGGCACTCCGGGTAGTTTGAGCAGCCGATAAAGGAGGACTTCATCTTGAAGCTGGCCTTCAGATGCAGTCGCCCCGACTTGCACAGTGGGCACAGGCGCGCGTCGGTGCCGTCGTCCTTTTCGGGGAACAGGAAAGGGCCGATCGCCGAGTCCAGCTCGTCGATGACGCCCTGACGCTCCAGCACCACGGCCGTCGCAGGCTTCAGCTTGGACCAGAACTCGCGCAGCAGCGCCTTCCAGTCCATCTGGCCGGCCGAGACCTCGTCCAGCTCGTTTTCGAGCGCGGCGGTGAAGTCATACTCGACCCACTGGCCGAAGAACTGTTCGAGGAAGGCGGTGACCAGACGCCCGTTGTCCTCGGGATAGAAGCGGTTCTTGTCCATGCGGACGTATTCGCGATCGCGCAGCGTGGTCAGGATCGAGGCATAGGTGGACGGGCGCCCGATCCCCAGCTCTTCGAGCTTCTTGACCAGGGTCGCTTCGGAATAGCGCGGCGGCGGTTCCGTGAAATGCTGATCCGCGCGGACGGCCTCGACCCTGGCCACAGCGCCTTCCTTGAGGGCGGGCAGGCGGGTGGCGTCATCCTCGTCGTCGTCGGACGACCCGGCGCGGGGCTTGTCGTCGCGGCCTTCCTCATAGGCGGCGATAAAGCCGTCAAAGGTCACGACCTGTCCCGTGGCACGCAGGCCGGTCTGGCCCGAGGGCTCCTCGATCTCGACCGTGGTGCGGTCCATGCGGGCCGCTTCCATCTGGCTGGCGACCATGCGTTTCCAGATCAGCTCATACAGGCGCCGAAGGTCGTCATCGAGACGCACTGAGTCCGGGTGGCGCGCGATATTGGTCGGACGAATGGCCTCGTGCGCCTCCTGGGCGTTCTTGGCCTTCACCTTGTAATAGCGGGGCTCCGACGGGACGTAGGCCGGGCCAAACCGTTCGGCGATGACCTCGCGCGCCTGGGCGATGCCTTCGGGACTGACTGACACGCCGTCGGTCCGCATGTAGGTGATCAGGCCGCCCGTATCGTCGATGCCCTCGTACAGTTTCTGTGCCGCCTGCATGGTGCGCTGCGCCGTGAAGCCCAGCTTGCGCGAGGCTTCCTGCTGCAGGGTCGAGGTGGTGAAGGGCGGGGAGGGGTTACGCTTGACCGGCTTCTTCTCGATCGAGTGGATCGTGAAGGTGCCGGACTGGATCGCCGCTCGAGCGGCGCTCGCGGTCGCCTCATCCTTGATGTCCAGCCGCTGCACCCGCTTGCCGGCGTGCTTCACGAGTCGGGTGGTGAAGGGCGGGCTGTCGGCCGTCAGATCGGCTTCGATTGACCAGTATTCCTGCGGCTTGAAGCGTTCGATCTCCAGCTCGCGGTCGACGACGATGCGCAGGGCCACCGACTGCACCCGACCGGCCGAGCGCGCGCCCGGCAGTTTGCGCCACAGCACGGGCGACAGGGTAAATCCGACCAGATAGTCCAGCGCCCGGCGGGCCAGATAGGCCTCGACCAGTTCCATATCCAGCTGGCGTGGATTGGCCATGGCTTCCAGCACAGCCGCCTTGGTGATGGCGTTGAAGGTCACGCGTTCGACCTGGGTGTCCTTCAGCGCCTTCTTCTTCTGCAGCACCTCCAGCACGTGCCAGCTGATCGCCTCGCCCTCGCGATCCGGGTCGGTGGCGAGGATGACGCGGTCCGCGCGTTTGGCGGCTTCGGCGATCTCGGACAGGCGTTTCGCGCCGCGCGCATCGACCTCCCACGACATGGCGAAGTCCTCGTCCGGAAGGACCGAGCCGTCCTTCGACGGCAGGTCGCGAACGTGACCGTATGAGGCCAGAACCTCAAAGTCGGAGCCCAGATATTTGTTGATGGTCTTGGCCTTGGCCGGGCTTTCGACAATGACGAGGTTCATACGGGCGTGGCGCTTTTCGGGGGAGGGGGCCCAGGGTCCGGGCCGGAGAAGAAGGCGGGGGAACGTGGTTCGCCTCTCGCCCTGTGTCAATCGCCAGTCCGGAAAACCCGAGTCAGCGCGACGCCAGTCCACCCGGGAGCAGGCGGGCCCTGCCGACGAGGCTGAGCTCCAGCAAGGCGCCCGAGACCACGGCGACCGGCAGCCCCAGCGACCGGGCCAGATCATCGCGCGGCGTCGGTGTCGGGGACAGCAGGGCCTCGACGGCGGACAGGGTGGTATCATCAAGGTCGGCGGCAATCTCGACGGGCGCCGGTCGCCCGGGCTTGATCCGCGCCACGCGGACGCTGCCGAGGGCGTCCAGCACATCCTCGACCCGTTCGCACAGGGTCGCGCCGTCGCGGAGCAGGGCGTTGGGCCCGCGGGACCGCGGATCCAGCGGGGAACCCGGCACGGCGAACACCTCACGCCCCTGTTCAGCGGCCAGTCGCGCCGTGATCAGGGACCCGGACCGGACCTCGGCCTCGACGACGATCACGCCGCGCGACAGGCCCGAGATGATCCGGTTGCGCCGGGGAAAGTCGCGCGCCTGGGCCCGGGTGCCCGGCGGGCTTTCCGACAGAACGCAGCCCTCGGCCACGATCCGTTCGTAAAGCTCCTGATTGTCCGACGGATAGATGTCGTCGACGCCTCCGCCCAACACGGCCACTGTACCCGTCGGCAGGGCTCCCCCGTGGGCGGCGGCATCGATCCCCCGGGCGAGACCGGAGACGACCGTCATCCCTGCCTCACCAAGCTGCGACGCCAGCCCCCGGGCGATCCGCTGCCCCCCGGCCGAGGCGATGCGCGCGCCGACGATGGCCACGGCCTCCGTCTGAAGGGCGTGAAGGCCGCCCCTTGCCCAGAGCACCGGCGGGGCCGGGTCGACCCCGGCAAGCGTCTCCGGATAGTCGGTGTCGCCGATGACCACCAGCCGCGCGCCGAGGGCCTCTCCGCTGGCAATCTCTGCCTCGATCCGATCGCGCGGGGCGGCGGTATAGGCTGCACCGCCCGCCTTGCGGATGACACCGGGCAGGGCGTCGAGGGCCGCTTGCGCGTTGCCGTATCGGGCGATCAGCTGGGCGAAGGTGACAGGGCCGATCCGCTCGCTGCGGGCCAGTTGCAGCCGGGCAATCCTTTCGGCTGCCCCCGGCGCCATCAGGCCGATTTCGTACCGATCCGGGGCTCCTTGCCCTTGATCAGCCGGATAATGTTGTCGAAGTGGCGAAGCCAGATCAGCGCCATGGCCGCCAGCGCCAGCAGGAACACGCTGTTCGAGGTCGGCAGGTAAAGGAAGGCAAGGGGCATCAGGGCCAGGATCGGCGTCACCAGCGTGGCGACCAGCGCCGAAAGGGACGACACCCGGAACACGGCAGCGGTCAGCAGCCAGACGGCGGCCGCGACCAGTCCCAGAGGCCAGGCTGCAGCCAGCATCAGGCCGAAGAAGGTCGCGACGCCCTTGCCGCCCCGGAAGCCCAGCCAGACCGGATAGAGATGGCCAAGGAAGGCCGCGCCGCCGGCGATGGCCGCCACTGCATCGTTGTCGGTGACCGCGCGTGCGATCAGCAAGGCCGCAGCGCCCTTGCCGGCGTCGAGGATCAGGGTGGCGAATGCGAGGTCCTTGCGGCCAGTCCGCAGCACATTGGTGGCGCCGATATTGCCGGAGCCAATCTTGCGGACGTCGCCGGCGCCGGCGGCGCGGGTCAGGAGCACGCCGAACGGAATGGAGCCGAGCAGATAGCCGCCCAGCGCCGCCATCAACAGCGTCAGCACTGCGATTCCCGCCAGATCCTGCACCTGATTCGGTCTCCTTCAATCGAGGGAGAGACGATGAAGCCTCGCAAGCGGGGCCGCAAGTCAGGTCGAATAGATCGACCGCCCCCCGACCCATGTCTGCGCGACGCGCCCCTGCAGGCGACGGTTGTCGAAGGGCGAATTCTTGGATTTGGAGCGCAGGGCGTCGGCGTCAATCACCACCGGTGCGTCCGGATCGAACAGGATCAGGTCCGCCGGCGCGCCCTCGACCAGACGCCCGGCCGCCAGACCAAGAAGATCCGCCGGGCCGACGGTCATCGGTCGCAGCACGTCCAGCAGCCCCAGGCCGTCCTCATGGTGCAAGCCCAGAGCGGCGGGAAGCAGGGTCTGGAGGCCCACCGCGCCCGGTGCCGCCTCGGCGAAGGGCCGGCGTTTGTCCTCGGCGGGCGCCGGCGAGTGGGCCGAGGTGATCACGTCGATCCGTCCGTCCCGCAGCGCTTCGATCAGGGCGAGGCGGTCGCTCTCGTCGCGCAGTGGCGGGTCCAGCCGGTAGAAGGTCCGATAGTCGCCGATGTCGACCTCATTGAAGCGCAGGTGATTGATCGAGACACTGGCGGCGACCTCCAGTCCGCGCTTGCGGGCGCGGTCCAGCGTCTCCAGCGCGCCTGCTGTGGAGATCTGGTCGACCAGGAAGCGGACGCCGGTCTGCTCGACCAGCGCCAGATCGCGCTCCATCTGCATACGCTCGGCGATGGCCGGCACCGCCGACAGTCCCAGCCGGGTTGCCAGCTCGCCCGAGGTGGCCACCGCGCCCTTCGACAGCCAGGGGTCATGGGGGCGACAGGCGATCAGGGCGTTGAAGGCCGTGGCATAGGCCATGACCCGCATCAGCGTCCCGCTGTCGGCGATGACCTGATCGACGTCCGTGAAATAGAGGGCGCCGGCCTCCTGCATCAGGCCGATCTCGGCCATCAGCCTGCCTTCACAGCCCTGCGTCGCCGCCCCGGCCGTCAGGATGTTGACCAGCCCCAGCGCTGCGCCCCGTCGCTGGATGAAGTCAACCATGGCCGGGTCATCGACCGCCGGGGCGGTGTCGGGCTGGATCACCAGCGTCGTCACGCCGCCTGCCGCCGCTGAGAGGGCCGCAGACTTGAGCGTTTCCTTGGGCTCGGCGCCGTGTTTGCCCGTCTTGACGCGAATGTCGATCAGGCCGGGCGACAGGCACAGGCCATCCGCATCGACCGTCTCCACGTCGTCGGACGGGGCAAAGGCTGCGCTCCGCACCACCTCGGCAATCCGGCCATCCTCAATCCGCACGGCGCCGGGCCCGTCATAGTCACTGGCCGGGTCCAGCAGGCGGGCGTTGGTGATCCACATGGGCGCGCTCACAGCCCCGCCTCCTCGCGCCGCAGGGACAGCCCCGCCAGCACGGCCATACGCGCCGAGACGCCCATCTCGACCTGGGTCTGGATCAGCGAGATCACCGGATCGTCGGCGATGTCGG
>CAXICH010000087.1:0-8836 GCA_964022245.1 uncultured Alphaproteobacteria bacterium | reverse complement strand
CTGGCCGCCATGCCGACCGCCCTGGTCGCCATTCTGGTCCAGTCCTTCTGATCCGGCCCGCCTTGAAGTCCCCGACTTTGACGCTGCAGACAAACACCGCGATTGTAAAATCCGCGCGGGCCTGAACGGCCGGTACCCGCGCGGCGATCGCCCCTGATCGCTCCCCTGTCGATCCGGCCGGCGAGACCCCCGATGCGCCCACCTTCGCTTCGCTTCGCCTCCCGTCTCGGCACCCGGCTTGGACACGGCCTTCCCGGCTTTCGGGCCCTCGGCCCCGGCTCCGTGTCCAGCCTGCTCAAGACCGCCCTCGATATCACCTATGGGCTGCTGATCTTCCTGACATTGCTGACCTGTCTGGTCTTTGCCGTGGTTGCCATCATTCCGATGGACCAGGTCGGCCTGACAGTCACCTCTGACACCGGCGGCACCCGTATTCCCCTGCCGCGCGCCCACGCCCTGTTCGGGATCGGTGCCTTCGTCGGCTATCTCGGCGGTTTCGCCCTGATCCTGCGCCATCTGCGGCGCATCTTCCGCACCCTGACGCTCGGCGACCCCTTCCATCCCGACAATGTCAGCCGCCTGAAACAGGTCGGCTATATCCTCGCCATCGTCACCGGAGGCGTCTGGCTGGGCCAGTTGCTGGTCTCGCGCCTCGTGCGCGGCGTCATGGACCCGCCCAGCCTTTTCAACCTCGTGACCCCGGCCTTCTCCGTGCTGGTGGTCTTCGTCCTCGCGGAGGTCTTCCGCGAAGGCGCCCGTCTGAGACGCGAATCCGAACTGACGATCTGACCTGCATCGACTAGAGTTCCCCCATGGCCATCCGCGTTCAACTTGATCGACTGCTGCAGGAGCGGCGCATGTCCCTGACAGAGCTCAGCGACCGCGTCGGCGTGACCGTGGCCAATCTGTCGATCCTCAAGACCGGCAAGGCGCGCGCCGTCCGCTTCTCGACCCTGGACGCCCTGTGTCGTGAACTGGGCTGCCAGCCGGGCGATCTGCTGTCCCGCGATCCGGGGCCGGCCGGGGCCGGGGATGAACCGGTCGATGACCCGCAAATCTGATCGCCCGGCTGACGATGGCGAACGCCTGTGGCAACGGGTAGCGTCGACCGTCACACCGCTGGCCCCGCGTCGCATGCCGGTTCCTCCGCCTGCGGCCGTCCAGACTGCGCCGACCCATCGCCCCCGTCCGGCCTCCGGGTCGGCGCCGGTCCCGCTCCCGCCCCCTGCAGCCCGACCCCAGTCGGCGCCGTCCGATCTGGACCCCCGCCGCCATCGCCGCGTCTCGCGGGAGCGCGAACCGATCGAGGCGCGTCTGGATCTGCACGGCCATGGACGCTTCCAGGCCGAGGATGTGCTGACCGGCTTTCTGCTGCGTGCCCACCAGCGCGGCCTGCGCGTGGTGCTGGTGATCACCGGCCACGGGCGCCGGGCCGGAAGCGGCGAGGGGGTGATCCGGGCCTCATTACCCGACTGGTTGCGCAGCCATGCCCTGCGCGGCGTCGTAGCGGCCTATGCTCCCGCGCACCGGCGCCATGGCGGTGACGGGGCCTGGTACATCACGCTCAAGCGCGGCTGACGCACAGAAAAGCGGCCCGAAGGCGGAAGCCTCCGGGCCGCAGGTCGATTGGGGTTACAGGAAGACCGGAGCGCCTAGGCGGCCTTCTTCTCGATCTTCGGCCGGGCTTTCGGTTCGGCCTTGCCTTCGATGGCCGAAGGACCGGTGACGATCTCGATCTGGCGAGGCTTCAACGCCTCGGGCAGTTCGCGCTTCAGATCGACAGTCAGCAGGCCGTTCACCAGGCGCGCCTCGGTCACCACCACATAGTCGGCCAGCTGGAAGCGACGTTCGAAGTCGCGCTCGGCCAGTCCACGATGCAGATAGGTCCGGTCCTCGCCGTTGGCAGCCTTCCTGCCGGTGACGGTCAGGAGGTTCTCCTTGACCTCCATCGTCAGTTCCTCGGGCGCAAACCCGGCCACGGCCAGTTCGATCCGGTAGGTGTTCTCGCCGGTCGTTTCGATATTGTAGGGGGGCCACCCGGCTTCGCTGGTGCGCGCGGCGCTTTCCAGCATTCCGGCCAGACGGTCAAAGCCGACGGCGGAACGGTAAAGGGGGGTCAGGTCAAAGGTACGCATATCATCCTCCTGCAATCAGCAAGGTTGAACCGCCCGGCGATTTGCCCGGACGGCGGGGTTACGGGCGATACGACCCGCTCTGCGGCGTCGCTCGTCCCGGGAGCCCGACTTCGGCGCTCCCGGTCAGGGATTTGGGGTGGCCGGGGGCGACGTCAAGAGGGTCCCCGTCGCCGCCTGCATTTTCTCCGCGACGATTTGTCCCCCGCAGCCCGGCCAACCGGCTTGCCCTCCCGGCTCAGCCGCTTAAGGCTGATGGTCTCCTTTTCAGCCTGACCGGATGTTCGCCATGACCCATGCCCTTCGCCCCCTCATCCTTATGGCCACTGTCGCCGGTCTGGCCCTGGCCACGCCCGTCCTCGCCCAGAACGCCCGGGCGTCCCAGGACCCGGCCCTGATCCAGCCGATGACCCAGGAGGACGAGGTGCTGAAGGCGGCCATCGCCTCGGACAACCGCTCTGACGCCGACCGCGCCCGTGACGTCTATCGCCGTCCCTACGAGAGCCTGACCTTCTGGGGCCTGCAGCCCGGCCAGGCCGTGGTCGAGATCCAGCCCGGCGCCAATGGCTGGTGGACCCAGATCCTGCAGCCCTACGCTGCGGCGACCGGCGGGACCTATGTGCCGGTCAACCGCATCCAGGACGGGCTGGGCGTGCCCGATGGCTCGGCCGACTTCATTCTGGTGGCCCGGGCCTTTCACAACTGGCACCGGGCCGGCCGGACTGACGAGTTCATGGCCATGTTCTTCGCCGGGCTGAAGCCCGGCGGGATCCTGGCGGTGGAACAGCACCGCGCGCCTCCGGGCAGCGACGTCGATCAGAGCGCCGTGACCGGCTATGTCCCCGAGGCCTACGTCATTGCTGCCGCCCTGAAGGCCGGGTTTGTGCTCGACGGCTCCAGCGATCTCAACGCCAATCCGGCCGATGACCACAGCCACCCCTTCGGCGTCTGGACCCTGCCGCCCGTGCGCCGCAGCGAACAGGACGGGCGTGTGCTGACCGAGGCCGAGCGGGCCGCCTATGATGCCATCGGCGAAAGCGACCGGATGACCCTCCGGTTTCGCAAGCCGGAATGATTGCGCACGGCGGCTTTGACCCTGCCTGCGAAGCTGTCTAAGCCGGTCGGGCCGTCGGCCTGCCCGGCGTCGCCCACCCGTGACCGACCCGAGAAAGTGTCCCAGGAACGCGACATGTCCGATCCGACTTCCCGAGTGCCCCGGTCGCCTGCGTGCGGCCTGTTGCGCCCGTCGCGCCGCGGGCTGCTCCTCGGCGCCGGCATGGCGGGTCTGGTCGCGGCCTGCGGCAATGACAGGAAATCCACCGAGCCTGAACCGGATGCGCCGCCGGCGCCCGAGGGCCCGCCGGAAGGCAGCCTCGCCTGGGCGATCGCCGGGGAGTGGCGGGGAGAGGAGCGTGCGCGGGACGAATGGCGTCATCCGTTCGAGACCCTGCGCTTCTTCGACCTGCAGCCCAGGATGACGGTCGTGGACTTCTGGCCGGGCAGCGGCTGGTACACCGAGATCCTCGCGCCCTATCTGGCCCGAAACGGCGGGAAGTACGTGGCGGTGAACTTCCAGGCCGGTCTGGGTAATGACCCGGCCCAGGCGGCGCTGGTCACCGCTTACGAACAGCGGTTCGGCGCCAATCCCCGCCTGTATGGCGAGATCGAATACAGCGACTTTGGTCCCACCAGCGGCCCGGTCGCCGAGGCCAATTCCGCCGATCTGGTGCTGTTCATGAGCCGGCTGCACTACTGGATGGCGGCCGGCATTGCCGAGAAGGCCTTTGCCGATGCCTATTCCGTGCTGCGGCCGGGGGCGATCCTCGGGATCGAACAGCACCGCCTGTCCGCCGAGGATGACCAGGACCCGATCGCCGCCAGCGGCTATGTCCAGGAGGCCTATGTCCGCCAGCTGGCGGCCGAGGCCGGATTCATCTTCGTGTCGGCCTCGGAAATCAACGCGAATGAAAGGGATGATCGCGATCATCCCTTCGGCGTCGACACCCTGCCCCCGATGCGGCTGACCGCTCCCCAGGGCCAGCCGGCGGACCCGGACTTCGACCGCACAGACTATGATGAGATCGGCGAGAGCGATCGGATGACGCTCAAATTCAGGAAGCCCGAGTGAACCGAGTCGCTGCCTATGCTGCCAACGCCCCGCTGATGGGGGTTCCCGGAGCGTCACCGCCGCCGCATGGCGAGGGCGAGTGGTTCCGGGGAGCGGGCGGTCTGCGCCTGCGCGCCGCCTTCTGGACGCCCTCCACCCTGGTGGCGGCCAGGCCGCGCGGCACAGTCATCCTCAGCCCCGGCCGGACCGAGCCGATCGAGAAGTATTTCGAGCTGATCGGCAATCTGCTGGCGCGCGGCTTCTGCGTTCTGGCCCACGACTGGCGCGGTCAGGGCCTGTCGGCGCGGCTGCTGCCCGACCGCCTGAAAGGTCATGCCCGGGCGGTGGAGGAGTTCCTCGACGACTACGCCCGCCTGCTGGACGCTTTCGAGGCCCGGGCGCCCAAGCCCTGGATCATGGCCGGACATTCGATGGGCGGTGCGCTGAACCTGATGAGTCTCCAGATGGGCGAGAGCCGCATCTCCGGAGCGGTGCTGAGCGCACCCATGCTCAAGATCAAAACCGGCAAACGCTCCATGTGGTCGGTCAAGCTGGCGGTGCGCTGGAACCTGCGCCACGGCAAGGCCGGCGACTATGTGCTGGACGACCCGGATGATCCCTTCGAGCACACCTTCGAGAACGACGCCCTGACGTCCGACGAGACCCGCTACGAACTGTGGCGACAGCAGCTGTACGCCTGTCCGCATCTGGCGGTCGGCGGCCCCACCTGGGGCTGGCTGGGTTTTGCCATCGACCTTGGCGAGCGGGCGCTCAAGCCCAAGGCGCTGAAGGCGGTGAAGATCCCGGTCGCCATCGTCCAGCCGGGCGAGGACGACCGCGTCTGGAAGCAGACCAACAAGTGGGCCTCGAAACGGCTCGGGCGCGGCCGCTATGTCGAGGTGCCGGGCGCGAAGCACGAGGTGCTGATGGAGACCGACCCCCTCCGGGCCGTCTTCCTCGAGGAGTTCGACGCCATGGCGGACTATGTCTCGCCGGTGCAGGACCTGTCGCCGACGCCCCGGCCGGTCGACGAACCTGCCGCCCCGGCAGATCCGCTCGCCATGCCGGAAACCCCGGGACAACAGGCCTCCTAGAGCGCGGCGTACAGCGCCTCGATCAGGGCCGTCGGTCTCGGATCCCCGATCAGGTGGGGGGACTGGCGCGTCATGACATAGGCGGCCGTCAGGCCAGTCTCCGGGTCGGCAAAGGCGCAGGATCCGCCCCAGCCACAGTGGCCTACGGTGTTGGCATTGGGGCCGAACACGGTGCCCTCGCCCTGATTTCGCATGACCCCGGCCCCCCATGACAGGTCAAAGGGCAGCACCCGGTCGGGTCCGGAAATCCGCTCCTGACACAGGTCGGTGCGCGTCGCCTGCGACAGCGTCTTGCCCGCGACACCCTCGGGCAGGGCCAGCGCCAGCATCCGGGCCAGCGCCTCGGCCGTCGCATGCATATTGGCCGAGGGGATTTCCATCCGGCGCCAGTCGGCCGAGCCGCGCCCGGCGGGGGCCGAGCCCCTGTCGAGGAAGGCGGCGGTCTTGATGGCGTCTATCGGACCCAGATCGGGCGCGGCGGTCGGCTTCTTCATCCGGGCCACCCGGCCGTGCTCGGCGTCCGGCAGACCCAGCCACAGGTCCAGACCGGCCGGATCGGCAAAGTCGGCCTTCAGCGCCTCGCCCATGGTCCTGCCGTCGGCGCGGCGGAACACTTCACCCGCCAGATAGCCGACCGTGATCGGGTGGTAGCCCGAGGCCGTGCCCGGTTCCCACAGCGGGGCCTGACGACACAGGACCTCCAGCACCTTGTCCGGCTCGAACCACAGGGTGGGGTCGATCGCCGGGGACGGCCCTGCGAGGCCGGCCTGATGGCTCATCAGCTGGGCGAGCGTGATGTCCGCCTTCCCCGCCTGACCGAACTCGGGCCACATCGCTGCGACCGGCGCGTCATAGTCCAGCAGGCCGCGCTCGACCGCCCAGCCGATCATCAGGGCCATGACGGCCTTGCCCGTCGAAAATACGGGCGCCAGGGTATCGGGGCCAAAGGGCTGGATCGCCACGCTGTCGGCCTGACCGGCCCAAAGGTCCAGCACCACCTCGCCCGCGCGACAGACGGTAAAGCGCGCGCCGACCTCGTCCAGCCCTTCGGGGCCATCGGTGAAATTGCGGACGAAGGCGTCCTTCACCCCGCCAAACGGATCGGGACAGCGGCCGTGAATCTCGGGTGCGTCGGTCATTCGGCTTCCCTAGCGGTCCCGGTGCCCGCGATCCAGTCCGCCACGCCGTCAGCGGCCACGACGCCGGAGGCCATCACCGCCTGCAACAGATAGCCCCCCGTCGGGGCCTCCCAGTCCAGAATTTCGCCCGCGACGAACAGGCCGGGCTGATCCGGCACCATCAGCCCCGGCGTCAGCGCCGCGAGGTCGATCCCACCCGCGCTGGAAATGGCCCGTTCCAGTCCCTGCAGCCCGGTGATCGTCAGCGGTACACCCTTGAGCCGTTCGGCCAGCATCCGGTCGTCGGCCCCGGCGGGCAGGGGGGGCGCCTGACGGAGCAGGGCGGCCTCGACCGGTCTGAGGCGCGCGGCCCGGCGCAGGCGGTTCGCCCGCGACTGGCTGGACGGAGTCTTCGACAGCCGGGCCGCGAGCACATCTGCCGTCTCGGACGGCCGCAGGTCGATATACAACCGGGCCGGACCGTCGCCGTCCCCGGCCCGGGCCAGCGCCCGGTGCAGTTCGGGGCCCAGGGCGTAGACGGCACCGCCCTCCAGTCCATACCGGGTCACCATGGCCTCGCCCCGCACCCGGCGTCTCTCGAGGGTCAGGGCGACGGCCTTCAGCGGCTGTCCGGCATGGGCCTCAATGAAATCCGCCGACCAGTCCAGCCGCGCCCCGACATTGGCGGGCCGGAACACCGGACCCGGCACGCCGAGCGCGGCCAGCACCTCCCGACCCTGTCCGTCCGACCCCAGCCGGGGCCAGCTGGCTCCGCCGGTCGCCACCACCACCGCCCGGGCCGGAATGCGACGACGCTCGCCCACCTGATCGAACACGGGTGCGCCATCCTCGAAACCGATCCAGTGCGAGCCGGCGTGAAGGCTCACGCCCTGGTCCCGAAGGCGCTGCAGCCAGGCCCGCAACAGGGGCGAGGCCTTCATCGCCCGGGGGAATACCCGGCCGCTCGACCCGACAAAGGTCTCGGCCCCCAGTCCGTCGGCCCAGTCGCGCAGCGCCTGCGGTCCGAACCGGGACAGCCAGCCCATGACAGCCGGGGCCCGGGCGCCATAGCGAGGGGCGAAACGGTCCAGCGGTTCGCTGTGGGTCAGGTTCAGTCCGCCGCGCCCCGCCATCAGGAATTTGCGCGTGGGCGAGGGCATCCGCTCATGGACCTCGACGGCAAGACCCGCCGCCGACAGCCGCTCGGCCGCCATCAGGCCGGCGGGACCCGCGCCGATGATGACGACGGGCCGGGATGGATCGGGATGGAAGGCGGACGATGAAGTCATCGGGCGGGTCTAGAGCATCCCCCGGGGTCAGGCGAGCGCGGACGGGAACCGGCAGACGGAGCGGTGCGAGCTCAAGCGACCCGGCCCTCACATTCCCGGCATAATTCCCCCGCGTTTCAACGGCCCCGCCGCTTCCCGAACCGTTCTGCCCGACCGGGCTGGCGCCGCGTCCATACTGATCGGTTGCCATCGTGCCCGACTGACGGAGATGCGAGCCCAGACCATCCAGACCATTTAGACGGTTCAGACGGTTCAGACGGTATTTTCCGTAATCCGGCACTCACCATCCCCTCACGATTGCGCCAGTACCGATAATCCTTTTGCAGTGCCTCACGAACTATGCTGCGCTGCATTGTAAGGCCGGCCACCCGCCGCCATTTGAAGAGACGCATGCTCTATTCCCTTCACGAATTCTCCTACTATTCCGCCACACCGTTCCGGCTGGGGGCCCAGCTGGCCCGGTCCTTCTGGTCCTCTCCGTTCAACCCGGCCGCCGAGACCGCCATCGGTCGCACGGCCTATGCCGCGGCCGAGGTGTTCGAGGGGCTGACGCGCCGCTATGGCAAGCCGGCCTGGAATCTGGACGTCGTCACCATCGACGATCGACCCGTGCGGACGACCCAGCAGACCATCTGGACCTCGCCCTGGTGTCGACTGGTCCGCTTTGCGCGGGATCTCGGGGACCTGAAGCGTGCGGGCAAGCCGGCCGACGGCCCGGCGGTCCTGATCGTGGCGCCCCTGTCAGGCCACTATGCCACCCTGCTGCGCGGCACGGTCGAGGGCTTCCTCCAGGACCACGACGTCTATGTCACCGACTGGGTCAACGCCCGTCAGGTGCCGATGCTGGAGGGCCGGTTCGACTTCTTCGACTACATCGACCACATCCGGGAGATGCTGACGGCCATCGGTCCGCGCGTGCATGTCGTGGGCGTCTGCCAGCCCGGACCGCCGGTGTTGGCCGCCTGCGCCCTGATGGCCGAGGACAAGGACCCGCACCGCCCGCTCAGCATGACCTATATGGGCTCGCCCATCGATGCGCGGCTGTCGCCGACGATCACCAACCGTCTGGCCGAGGCCCGGCCCTTCGCCTGGTTCC
>CAXICH010000086.1:0-8857 GCA_964022245.1 uncultured Alphaproteobacteria bacterium | reverse complement strand
TCGGGACGGGCACATTCTTTTGCGACCACTCGTCCCAGTTCCAGATGTGGATGTCCGTGCCGCAGACGGCGGTCTTGTGGACCTTGATCAGCACGTCCTCGGGGCCGGCCTGGGGGATGGGGGCGTCGATCAGCTCCAGCCCCTCGGCGGGCTTCATCTTGGCCAGGGCCTTCATGGTGTCGGTCATGCGATCACTCCCAGTTCTTTTCCTGCGACCTTGAATGCCTCAACCACCTGATCGATCTGGTCGAAGGTGTGGGCAGCCGACATCTGTGTCCGGATGCGCGCGGCGCCGCGCGGGACCACCGGGAAGCTGAAGCCGATGACGTAGACGCCCAGCTCCAGCATGCGGGCGGCCATGTCCTGGGCGAGGCGGGCGTCGCCCAGCATCACCGGAATGATCGGATGCTCGCCGGGCAGGAGGTCGAACCCGGCCTCGGTCATGGCGGCGCGATAGCGGGCGGCATTGGCAAACAGCTGTTTGCGCAGGGCGTCGCCTTCTTCCCCCGCGGCGATGCGGATGGCCTCGAGCGACGATCCGCAGACGGCGGGCGAGAGCGCGTTCGAGAACAGATAGGGCCGTGCGCGCTGTTTCAGCAGGGCCACCACCGGCGCGGTCGCACAGATGAAGCCGCCCATGGCGCCGCCCAGTGCCTTGCCAAAGGTGCCGGTGACGAAGTCGACCTCGACCCCGCAATGGGCATAGGAGCCCCGTCCCTTGTCACCCATGAAGCCGGTGGCGTGGCAGTCATCGACCATGATCAGGGCGTCGTATCGGTCCGCCAGCGCCCGGATTTCGGCCAGCTTCGCCACATAGCCGTCCATCGAGAAGGCACCGTCGGTGGCGATGATGATGTCGCGCGCGCCGTCGGCCCGGGCCTGCTTCAGCTGGGCCTCGAGATCGGCCATGTCGGAGTTGGAGAAGCGGTAGCGTTTGGCCTTGCACAGGCGCACGCCGTCGATGATCGAGGCGTGATTCAGGCTGTCGGAGACGATGGCGTCCTCGGCCCCGAACAGGGGCTCGAAGATGCCGCCGTTGGCGTCAAATGCGGCAGCGAACAGGATGGTGTCCTCAAAGCCGAGGTAGTCGGCAATCGCGCGCTCCAGCTCCTTGTGGATCTCCAGCGTACCGCAGATGAAGCGGACCGAGGCGGTGCCGGCACCCCAGCGCTCCTGCGCCTTGACGCCTGCCTGGACGACGCGCTCGTCCCCGGCCAGCCCCAGATAGTTGTTGGCGCAGAAGTTCAGCACCTTGCGGCCCCCGACCTCGATCACCGGCCCCTGTCGCGAGGCGATGATCCGTTCGGGCTTGGTCAGGCCCTGGGCGTCGATGTCGGCCAGTGCGGCGGTGATACGGTCATGGAAGGTCGTCATGGGCGCTCCGCTAGACGGTTTTGAAGGCCGTATAAAGCCCTGCCACGAGTCACAGCTTCGGCATCAGGTCCCGGCCGACACATCCTGGGTAGACCGCACCGGCCCGACCTTGATCCGGCCGCCGCAGACGGTCATTTCGGTCTCCTGAGTGAGGGGGGCCGTGTCGCCGGGGGCTGTGATGCGCAAGCGTTCGGTCACCGGGCAGCGCGTCTCGCCCTCGCTCTCATGGGGCACGACATTCCAGCCGATGTCGAAATACGCCTTGGCGCCGGCGGTCAGCTCGACGGGATGCGGCGGCTCGGCCGGATCGCCCTGCATCCACGGATCGGCGCGGACGTCGACGACAGGCCGGCCCTCGTCGTCCATCAGGGTCACGCCCGGATAGCCGGTGATACTGCAGGTCTCGGTGCCCGCATTTCTCAGCGACAGCACGAGGCCGCGATTGCCGGCCCCGGCGTCTGATCCTTCCATCGTCAGCGCCAACTGCGGTCCGGCGCAGGCCGGAGCCCTGGCCATGGATTGCGGATTGCTGGCGGGGGTCAGGGGCTGGCCCTTGCGCACACAGCGCTCCAGTTCGACGCCCTGGGGGCGCCCCTCGGAATCCAGCCGGCTGAGACGGCCTTCCTCGCGGCCGTCGCGTGTGGCCGACCACCATTCCAGTTCGTCGCCGGCGTAGCGGGCGCCGCTGCCGGAGGTCACCGGGCGGAGGCGGTACGACTTGCCCTCATAGGTCAGGCCCGCCGTGCGGTCCTTGCCGTAGACGACCGACAGGCTTTCGCCGCTGGCACAGTCATAGGCGATGGCGACGCCGCTGATGGGGGCCTCGTCCGGCGAGGGCGCCTCGACCGGATCCGGCGGATCCCGCTGTTCCTGCGAACAGGCCGCCACGAGCGCCAGGCTGCAGGCGGCACCCCACAGTCGGGTATTCCGGTTCATCCGCATGATCATGGCATCGACCCTCTCGTTCCAGCGTCACTATAGCGCATCGGACAGCGTTGCGGTTTCCACAATCCAGCCCGCGTCATTGTTGCGAAACATTCTCAATCGCGTTAGGACGACCGCACATTTCAGGAGAGATTGATGCCGAAGCCCCTCGCCTCTGTCCGCGCCCTGGCCGGTGCGTTCACCCTTGGCCTGCTGGTCGCCGCCTGCGGCCAGCCCGAATCCGAGACCAAAACCGCCGAGGCGGCACCGCCGGCGGATGCCGGCGTGGTCAATCTGTATACCGCTCGCCACTATGACAGCGACCTCCGCCTGTACGAGCGGTTCACGGAACTGACCGGCATTCGCGTCAACCGGATCGAGGGCAACCCTGACACCCTGATCGCCCGCATGCAGACCGAGGGCGACGCCAGCCCCGCCGATGTGTTCGTGGCCGCCGACGCCGGGGCCCTGTGGCGCGTTCAGGACGCCGGCCTGTTCCAGCCCGCCAATTCGACCGTCCTGGAGGACGCCATCCCCGCCAACCTGCGCGCGCCGGGCGGCCAATGGTACGGCTTCAGCCGCCGCGCCCGCATCGTCGCCTATGATTCCACCAGGGTCCGGCCGGAAGAGGTCGACACCTATGAGGAGCTGGCCTCGCCCCGCTTCCGCGGCAAGCTGTGTGTCCGTTCATCCGACAGCGTCTACAACCTGTCGCTGGTCGGCGCCCTGATCGAGGTCTGGGGGGAAGCGAAAACCCGCTCATGGGTCGAGGGCATTGTCGCCAATATGGCCCGCCAACCCGAGGGCGGCGACCGCGACCAGATCCGGGCCGTCGGCGCCGGCATCTGTGAGGTCGCCATCACCAACAGCTATTATTATATCCGGCTGGCGTCGGGCGACGACGCAGGCGACCGCGAGATCACGGAACGGGTCAAGCTGGCCTTCCCGTCGCTGGACGGCCGCGGCGCCCATGTGAACGTCTCGGGCGGCGGCGTCGCTGCCCATGCTCCGAACTTCGACAATGCGGTCAGGCTGCTGGAATTCCTGGCGTCGCCCGAGGCCCAGTCGATGGTCGCCGAGTACAACAATGAGTATCCGGCCAGCCCCTCGGTGACCGTGCCCGCTCCGGTCAGCGCCTTTGCGCCGTTCGAGGCCCATCCGATGTCCGTTGCCCGCTATGGCCCGCGTCAGGCCGCCGCCCAGGCGATGATGAGCCAGGCAGGCTGGCGATAGACCCGACCCCTGCCCCGACGACGGTGAAGGCCCGCTCCCGTTTCCGGGGCGGGCTTTCGCCTCTGGCATGGATGGGACTGGGCGCAGCGCTGGTCGCCATCCTGCCCCTGATCGGTGTGTTGGCGACCGCACTGGGCGAGGGTCAGGCGGACATCGCCCTGTCGGACCTGACCCGCTATGCCCTGACCTCGATCGCCCTGTCGGCGCAAGTCGCGGTGCTGACGGCCGTCTTTGGCGTCTCGGCCGCCTGGCTGGTAGTCGGGCATGATTTCCCGGGCCGGCGCTGGCTGAGCTGGGCGCTGGCCCTGCCGCTGGCGGCGCCCGCCTTCGCCCTCGCCTACGGCTATGCCGACCTGTTCGACGCCGCCGGTGACCTGCGCATCTGGATGCGGGGCACGCTGAGCTTCGACATGCCGTTCGAGATGCGCAGCCTCGGCGGTGCGGCTCTGATCCTGTCGCTGGCGTTTTACCCGTATGTCTATCTGGCGATGCGGGCGGCCCTGCTGAACCAGTCTTCACAGGCGGTCGAGGCCGCGCGCATGCTGGGCGCCTCGCCCACGCGGGCCTTCTTTCAGGTGGCGCTGCCGATGGCACGCCCGGCGCTGGCCGCCGGAGTTGCCCTGGCGGTCATGGAAACACTGGCCGACTATGGCGCCGTGCAGTTTCTGGGGGTGCAGACCCTGACCACCGGCGTGGTGCGCGCCTGGTTCGTGTTCGGCTCGGTCGAGGCCGCCGCCCGGATCGCCCTGCCGCTGCTGGCCTTTGCGGCGGTGTTGATGTGGATCGAGCGCATGGGCCGATCCGGCGCCGATCATGACGGCGGACGCGGGCGCTGGCGGCCCCTGACCCTGCACAGACTGACCCCGGTCAGGGCTGCCCTCGCCAGCGCATTCTGTCTGATGCTGGTGGGCCTCGGCCTCGTCCTGCCGCTGGGCTGGATGGCGCACACCATGATCGACATCACACCCGAATGGCCGAGGCTGATGGCCGCTGCGCGTCACAGCGTCGGACTGGCAATCCTGGCGGCGCTGGTTACCGTTGCCCTCGCGGCCGTGCTGGCGCTGGGATCGGCGCGGCATCCGATGGCGGCGCGTATCGCCAGCCTCGGCTATGCGACACCGGGAGCGGTCATGGCCATCGGTCTGCTGATCCCCGCCGCCGTCCTGTGGCGGCTGGTGCCCGGATCGGTCGGCGGATTTGGACTGGGGATCGTCCTGTTGATCTATGCCTATGCCGCCCGGCTGATGGCGGCCGCCTTCGAGCCAATCGAGGCAGGTCTGACCCGCGTCACGCCGTCAGTAGTGCAGGCCTCGCGCATGCTGGGGCGCTCGGAGACCGGCACGGCGTGGGCCGTCCAGTTGCCGCTCGCGCGCGGCGCCCTGTTCACCGCGGCGCTGGTGGTGTTCGTCGATGTGATGAAGGAACTGCCCGCCACCCTCATGTTGCGCCCGTTCAACGTCGATACGCTGGCGGTGATGGCCGACAACTACGCGCGGGACGAGCGGCTGGCCAATGCCGGCTGGCCCACCCTGATGCTGGTGCTTCTGGCCCTGCCCGCCGTGCTGTGGTTGACCCGCAAGATCAGCGCCTCGCGCCCTGGAGAGCCATGACCGACCGAGCCACCCTGACCGCCACCGGACTGGTCCGCCGCTACAGCGGTCGGGCCGGGGTGCATGGCGTCGACCTGACCCTGGCGCCCGGACAGGTGACGGCCCTGCTGGGCCCCTCGGGCAGCGGCAAGAGCACCCTGCTGCGCCTGATCGCGGGGCTGGAGGCCCCCGAGGCCGGCGAAATCCGGCTGGGCACCACGGTGCTGTCGCACCCGGGTGGAATGGTCCCGCCGGAACATCGCGACATCGGCCTGATGTTTCAGGACCATGCCCTGTTTCCGCACAAGACGGTGCTGGCCAATGTCACCTTCGGCCTGAGCCATCTGCCTCGCGCCGAGGCCCGCAGCCGGGCGCTGGACCTGCTGCGCGCGCTGCGGCTGGAGGATCGGGCCGGGGCCTGGCCCGCGACCCTGTCGGGGGGCGAGCAGCAGCGGGTGGCGCTGGCCCGGGCGCTGGCGCGCGAGCCCGCCGTCCTGCTGATGGACGAACCGTTTTCCGGGCTGGATGCCTCGCTCCGGGCCGAGGTGCGCGACGCCCTGACCCCGGCGCTGCGGGCGGCGGGCGCGGCCGTGCTGATCGTCACCCACGATGCCGAGGATGCCCTCGCGATGGCGGACCATCTGGTGCTGCTGGATCAGGGCAAGGTGCTGCAGGCGGGGACGGCAGAGGCCTGCTATCTGCGGCCCGTGTCGCTGGCCGCGGCGCGGATGCTGGGTCCGGTGCAGGCCCTGCCGGCCGAGGCAGACGGCGATGCCGTGGTAACGCCGCTGGGGCGCTTCCCCCGCCCCGACGGCGAGGCTGAGGGGTGGCAGTTGCTGGTCCGGCCACAGGATCTGCGTCTGGCCGAGGCCGGTGTTGCGGCGACCGTGGTGGCGCACAGGTTTGCCGGTGGCGGCACAACAGTGACGGTCGACCTGGTCGGGCCGGGGACGCCGCGCCTGACCGTGACCCACCCCGGACCGGCGCCCGCGGACGGCCAGCCGGTCTTGCTGGCCCTCGAGCCCGACCGGGCCGTGGTCGTACCCGCCTAGCCCACCACCGCCAGCGTATCGGCCAGCATGCGGTCGGCGAAATCGGCCGAGGCGGGTGGATCGCCCTGACGGACGAGGATCAGCTCGCGCGACGGCACGATCAGGATTACCTGCCCGCCGGCGCCGAGCGCGGCATAGGTGTCGTGCGGGGAAGCCGGGAAGCGACGGCCACCCGGGCGGCCGAAGACGTCCAGCCCGTCCTCTGCATTGACCCACCAGAGCAGGCCGTAGGAGCGGTTGAGCGGCTGGGAGGCCGTGACCATGCGCGTCACATAGTCGGCGGACACGACCTGGCGGCCCTGCCACGCGCCCCCCTGCATGACCATCCGCCCGAAGGCCCACAGGTCGCGCGCGGTCGAGGCGGCCGAATAGTAGTTGGTGACCGGGCCGTCGGCGCCCTGCCCCTGGCTCGTCACCCAGACCGTGTCGCGCATGCCCAGCGGTCCCAGCAGTTTGCGGTCCGCCCAGGCCTCGAAACGCTCGCCCGTGGCCCGCATCAGGATGTGGAACAGCAGGTGGTAGGCCGCGGTGTTGTAGGCCCAGCGGGTGCCCGGCGGATGGGCCAGGGGCGCGGCGCCGTTGATCACGAACTGGTCCCCCGTCACCCCGCGCAAGGCGAGACCGGTGTCGTCCAGCCCCGAGGTCATGCTGAGCAGATGATGGAGGGTAATGCCGGCGCGGGCGTCGTTCCGCCAGGCCGGGATGAAGGCGGAAGCCGACTGGTCGAGGCCGGTGATCGCGCCATCGTCCAAAGCCATGCCGAACAGAACGGCGACCATGCTCTTGGCCACCGAGGCAACCTCGCGCGGACGATCGGCGGTCCAGCCGGGCGCGTACCGCTCGGTCAGCACCGTGTCACCCCGCGCGATCAGCATGGATGTGGCCCGGTCTGCCATGGCCCGGTCGACGACAGCCTCGAGGTCGCCGGAGCCGGCCATCGACCGCCCGGCACAGGCCGTCACCAGGGCCCCCGCGCCGATCAGGGCTGTGCGCCGGCTGACCGGGGTCATGAGTCCACCAGCTCCCGGGCGTGCCGTTCGGCACTGGCCACCTCGCGCTCGGCCTGGGTGAATCCGTAGTCGGGAACGATGGCGCCGGTGTCGTCGGAGACCTGGTCCCAGACGGTCAGCAGGCGCTCACCCGCGTCCGCGCCGCTGCCGATGAACTGGCCGGGGGTCAGGGTCACATAGGACCGGGCGAAATGGCCGGCGCCGGCGCAGACGATGGCGCGGGTCGGGGCGTCGTCAACCACCAGCGGCAGCAGGGCCGGGCTGACCAGCGCCGGATCGAGCTGTTGCAGGGCGGTATCGGACAGGACGCCCTCGGTCATGCCGGTCGCGGCGGTCGGCGCCAGGCTGTTGACGCGGATGCCGTATTTGTCGCCCTCGATCGCCAGTGTCTGCATCAGGCCGACCAGCGCCATCTTGGCGGCGCCATAGTTGGCCTGGCCGAAGTTTCCGAACAGGCCGGACGAGGATGTCGTCATGACGATCCGGCCGAAGGCCTGCTCGCGCATCGTGGCCCAGACAGCCTTGCAACAGATGGCCGCGCCCATCAGGTGCACGTCCACGACGAGGCGGAAGTCGTCCATGTCCATCTTGGCGAAGCTCTTGTCGCGCAGGATGCCGGCGTTGTTGATCAGGATGTCGACGCGACCCCATTCCGCCAGGGTCCGCTCGACCATGGCCTGAACCGCGGCCTCATCGGTGACGGAGGCGCCCACCCCGAAGGCTTCGCCGCCCGCCGCGACGATCTCGGCGGCCACCGCATCGGCAGCGGCGGCGTTCATGTCGTTGACCACGACCTTTGCGCCCTGGCGCGCGAGGAACAGGGCGTGCTGGCGGCCCAGCCCCCCGCCGGCGCCGGTGACAATCGCGATTCGTCCCTTGAGCCTCATGAGCTCGTCTCCCCTGACTGAAATACCGATATGTGTCCGGACGCCCTAGCGTCCGCCGTTCGACCCGGACTTGCAGATCGACAGAAAACCTGCGGCCATGAAGCGAGCCATGCGCGCCTTGATGGCCTCGAAGTCCTCGCCGTCGCACAGGCCGCCCGACAGCCGGTTGATCCGCCCCGTGCGGGCGAGACTGAGCATCAGCGCGCCGGTCACAAAGTGGTAGCCCCAGAAGATGTCTTCCTCGGCGCAATCCGGCAGGGCCTTCTTGAGGATATCGATCAGGCGCAGCACCACCGGGTCAAAGTGGAAGTCCATCAGTTCGGCCCCGTAAGGGGTGTTCGAGACCTGGGCCCCGAGCGCGCCGTAGTTCTTCCAGTTTTCGCCGCCCTGTCCGTACAGGTCGAGGTCGGTATCGAGAAAGGCGCGAAGCGCCCCCTCCACGGTGGGCTTGCCCTGCGTCGCCGCGTCATAGTCATCGAGCGCCCGCATCCGCAGGGTGCTGGTCACTTCGGCCCGACGGGCGATGACATCGTCGAACAGCTTTTTCTTGTCGGTGAAATAGTAGTTCAGCAGCGTGTGGTGCACACCGACGCGCTTGGCCACGTCCTTGAGCGTGACGCCGTACAGACCATGGACCGAGAACAGATACTCGGCCGCATCGAGGATCTGTTCCATCATGTCGGCGCGCTGCTCGACCTTGGTGCGACGGCGGCGTTTGGCAGCGACAGACGGCTCGGCAGGGGCTCGGGGCGCTTTGATCTCGGACCTCGGTTCAGCAGTCGCCATAT
>CAXICH010000085.1:0-8896 GCA_964022245.1 uncultured Alphaproteobacteria bacterium | reverse complement strand
CCGGGCGGGCGTTACCCGCCGCCTTTTCACCGTGGAGCCCGGACTTTCCTCGACAGGCCGAAACCTGCCGCGACCGTCCGACCGTCTGGCATGGGCAGAGATGCGCCTTGCCGGACATGCCGTCAATGTCAGGCCCCGAACTCCGGCGGACCGAGGGTCGGATCGCCGGCGGAATAGCCCTGGATCCAGAACCCCCGGGCGTCCTCGCAGAACGGCAGGTGCAGCCGGGTCAGTTCGGCGCGCAGGGCGTCGGCCACGTCGCCAACCTGTCTCGGCGACAGCAACGCGCCCTCCTGCCGCCAGAGGCCGGGCAGGATCCGCATCCACTCAATCGTCCAGAAGGGTTCGAGGCATTCTGCGCACCAGCATCCTTGCGAGGTCAACCGGTCGTCCGGCCACAGATCCTCTCTCGGACCGAGGATCGACTGGACCTGATAGGGGGGCGTGAACGGCAGACGCGCCATTGCGTCTCTCAGCTCTTCCCAACGCGTCCGGTTCATGACCGAGGCCAGTCCGCGTCGGACGACTTCGGCCCGGACGCGACCGCGCAGCCGCGCCCGTGCCTCCCGATCCAGACGGTTCAACTCATCATGATCAGGCCCCCGGGTCATCCCGATCTCAGGGCAGGACGCCGGTCGGGCTTTCGGCCGTCGCCCGCTGCAACACCCCCATCAGCGTCGCGCGTGTCTGGCCGTCCGCAATGCCATCCACCCGGCCCTGTCGCCAGTGGCGCTGGAAAGCGGTGACGGTCTGCTGCGTCTCCGCGTCATAGACCCCGCCGGGCTGCAAGCCATAGCCCAGGCGATGCAGACCGGCCCGGAGGACGATCACCCCCAGGCCCTCGTCCCCCAGTCCCAGAGGCGGCCCCAGGGCGGCGATCCGCTCGGCGGCCGGCTCGAACCACAGACCGTGCCCCTCGCCCGCCAGACGTTTCCATGGAAACCGTTCGCCCGGATCTTCCTTGCGGTCGGGGGCGAGATCCGAATGGGCAATGATCCGGCCGTCCGGAATGGTCCAGCGGCTGCGGATGTCAGTCACCAGGGCGATCACCGCATCGATCTGGACGTCGGGAAAGTCGCGATACCCCCACTCATGCCCCGGATTGACGATCTCAATGCCGATCGAGGCGGCATTGCAGTCGGTCTCGCCCTGCCAGACACCCTTGCCCGCATGCCAGGCGCGGCGCTCCTCGGGGACCAGGGCATACAGGGTGCCGTCCTCATCGACGACATAGTGGGCCGACACCCGCGCCTCGGCATCACGCAGCCGGGCGATGGCCGCTTCAGCCGTCTGCATGCCCGTATAGTGCAGCACCAGCATATCCGGCGGGCCGCGTCGGGCATCGAAATTGGGAGAGGGGGCGGCCCGGAACTCCAGCGTCACAACCGGCTACCGGCCCGACCGTTCCCAACCATAGGCGACCCAGGTGCCATCGACCTTGTGCGCCTCGATCACCGTGTCGTCGTCGGTGCGGCGACGGCCCTTGCGCGGTCCTCCGGTCGTGCGGCGTGCGCGGCTGGCCATGCCCATCAGGAACATGACCACGCCGGCGACCACAGCGATCACGGCCACGGCGATGGCGGTGAACACCGCCAGGAGGGCCCCGACCGCCATGGCACAGCCCGCTGCGATCAGTCCGCCCAGCCACATCAGCGGCCGCAGAAAGCCACCGCGTCCCCCGACGCTCGCCGTCGCGGCACCCAGGCTGTCAAAGCGAGGTCCAGTCGAACTCATGCCTACTCCTTGTCGGCTCCCGATCGGGGCCTGCCCGTCCTTAACGCCGAACGCTCAATGTCGGTCCATCCTGCCTTGCGGTCAAGCAACCGGGGGGTGCGGCAAACCCGCCGTTCGTCAGCCCAATGGCCGATCCGCCAGCACCACCGCCCCTTCACGACGCATGCGGTCGGCCTCGATCCGACGCATCACCGCCTGGGCCTGCGGGTCCTCGACCGCGCCGCCGATCAGGATCAGCGCCCGCGCCGCCTCGCCCGAAACGCCAAATGCACTGGCCAGCGCCTCGAACGGCGATTGTTGCTCGGGGAAGCGCTTGATCCGGACCGAGGTGTCGGCATCGATTCCCGCCAGTTCCTTGGCCTTGGCAATGGCCTCGTTCATCCCACCCAGTTCGTCGACCAGACCCAGTTCCAGCGCCTGGGCGCCGGTCCAGACGCGACCCTTGGCGATTTCGCCCACCCGCGCGGGCGTCAGGTCACGACCGCGCGCCACCAGGCCGATGAAGTCGCCATAGATCCGGTCCATCGAACCGGCAAAGGCCTCACGCTGCGCGGGTGTGAACTCGTCACCGATGGCATAGGCGTCGGCATAGTCGCCGCCGACCGACAGGCCACGCACATCCACGCCGAACCGCGCGAGGGCGTCGCGCAGCACCATCTTGCCGCCGAAGACCCCGATCGATCCGGTCAGGGTCGAGGGCTGCGCCACGATATGGTCGGCCTCGGCGCTGATCCAGTAACCGCCGGACGCCGCATAGGTGCCCATCGAAACGACCACCGGCTTGCCCGCCGCCTTGGCCGCCCGCACCGCTGCCGCAATCTGTTCGGACGCTTCCGGCGACCCGCCGGGCGAGGACACCCGCAGCACAATGGCCTTCACGTCCTTGTCCTTGATCGCGTCATAGATGGCCTCGGCCATGACATCCGAATGAATCGATGACCCGCCGCCGAACGGATCGGCGCTGCCGCCCGACCCGGTGATGATCGCACCCTCGCCGCCGATCACGGCAATGGCGTCGCGGCCCGAGCCGTTATCCGGTCCCATGGCGCTGGAATATTCGTCGAACGGGATCATCCGCGAGCCGCGACCGGCGCGACGCAGGGCCTCCGCTTCCGCCTCCTCGACATGGCCGACCTTGTCGATCAGATTGCGCTCCAGCGCCTGATCAGCGGTCCACGGCCCGGCCTCGATACTGGCCTTCAGCGCGGCCGGCGCGATCTTGCGATCCTGCGCCGCCTGGGCAACCGAGGTGTCATAGATCGAGCCCATCCAGGCCAGCATGGCCTCGCGGTGCGGGCCGGTGAAGTCGTTCTGCGTGTAGATGTTGACGGCGTTCTTGTACTCATAGCGCTGCTCGAACTGGGGCTCGACGCCATACTTCTCGAACGCCCGGCCGAGGAAGATTTCCTCAGCGCTGAAGCCCGTCGCCTGGAAGCTGGCCGTATTCTGCATCCACAGCTCGGAGGCCGACGCGCCGACCATATAGCTGGACATCACCGCCCCCGCCGGCAGGAAGCCCTGGGAATGGGCGATGACCGGCTTGCCCGAGGCCCGGAAGCGGCGGATCGCCTGGCGCACTTCATCGGCCGAGGCCGGCGTCATCCCCGTCTCGGGCAGACGGATCAGCAGCACCTTGATGTTCGCATCATCCTCGGCCTGCGCGAGGGTGTCGACCACCTGCATGACCGACAGGCCCCCGCCGCCGAACAGGGCAAAGGGCGAGGCGGGCGGCTGATCGCTCAGTCCCCCGCGCAGGTCCAGCTCCAGCACGGCATTGCGAGGCACTTCCGGTCCCGACGAACTGGCCGCCGCCATGGTGATCAGCATGATCGGCACCACGACCACGAACAGCAGCAGGCCGGTGAAGACCCCCAGCACGGTCAGGAAAAATTGTTTCATGTCGGTCGGAAATCCCGTCGAGGCCTGAAGGCGGCGGAAGATCGACCATAGAGGGCAAGCCGTCACCGTCAAATGAACGTCCCGTAACACGCGAGTTCAAGGCGCCGGATTTGCTGCATCGCAGCATCGTGATTGATGGCGCAGGGGGAAATCCCTATATGAGGCATCCCTGCGGTGGCCCCTGCCCCGCGCTGAACCGGAGACCGCACTCCCCATGCTGGTCACCCTGATGAAATCCAAACTCCACCGCGCCACGGTGACCCAGGCCGACCTCGACTATGAGGGGTCGATCGCCATTGATCGCGACCTGCTGGACGCGGCCGACATCTACCCCAACGAACAGGTCGATGTTCTGAACATCACCACCGGCGCGCGCTTCACCACCTATGCCATCGAGGCCCCGCGCGGCTCGCGCGTGATCGGCGTCAACGGCGCCGCCGCCCGTCTGGTCCAGAAGAACGACAAGGTGATCATCGTCACCTATGGCCAGCTTCCCGCCGAGGAAGCCCGCAACTATGCGCCAACCGTCGTGCTGCTGGACGACGCCAACCACATCAAGCGTGCCGCCTGACAGACGGCGCGTAAAAAAGGGGTGACGCCACGCGCCACCCCTTTCCGGTGTGATCTTCAACCGGCCTAGCGGTTCAGGTCATAGACCCCGCTGATGTCCACCCGCACCGTCAGTTGACCCGGCGACACGGAGGTCGAGGCATCGGCGGCCGACTCCATGGCCATGGACCGGGCGTAAGGCATGGGCGGCGGGGCGCTCATCGACGTGCCTTCGCTCAGGCCGCGGATTCCGCCCAGCTGTACGCCCAGTGCTTCGGCATACAGACCGGCCTTGCGCTGCAGATCCCGCACGGCCAGACGCCGTGCCTGATCCTCGGCCGCCGACCGGTCGGTCAGGCCAAAGCTGATCCCGTCGATCTGGTTGACCCCCGCGCCGACCACGGCGTCCGCCGTCGTGCCAACTCGCGACAGGTCGCGCACCGTGACCGTCACCCGGTTGGTCGCCTGGTAGCCCCGCAGACGCGGCGGCTGATCCTGCTGATAGTCATACTGCGCCGACAGGTTCAGACCCGAGGTCTGGATGTCGCGCTCGGCGATCCCCGCCCGGCGCAACGCCGCCATGACCCGCTCCATATACTGGGCGTTCTGGCGCATCGCCTCCGCGGCGGTTGCCGCCTCGGTCATGACGCCGAAATTGATCGTCGCCATATCCGGCGCGACCTTGACCTCGCCATAGGCCGCCAGACTCAGATGCGGCGGCGCCATCATATGATGGCCGGCGGGCTCCGACATCGACTGCGCCAGCGCCGGCGCGGACACACCGGCCAGGGCCACAGCAGCGGCCATCGGCATCAGCAGCCGGAAGGGGGAACGGGTCATGAAAATCTCCTCGGGTTCGGACACGCGCCACCCGCGCACCCGGTCAGCCCAACCTGGGCCATACCGCCTGAATGAACGCGCGCCACCCGGGGTCAGGTTCCGTTCATCGGGGCCGGGCAGCCCTTTCTCCTACCGTGAGGCGGAGGACAGACAGAGCCCTGCTTCCCTGCCACGGGGAGCGCGCGCGCAGCAGCCAGGCACGGTTTGCTCCCCTCCGGGGGAGAAGGACCGCTGAGCTGACACCCCCGACCATGATAGCCGCCGCCCAATTCCCTCGCCCTTTCAACGCCCCCACCGTTTTTCGGACCGTTCTGCCCGACCGGGTCGAGCGCCGTGCGACACTCCCCCGTCCCGTTGCACGGAGGGCTCGTAAGGCCTGCGACCTTGCAAGCGACGGGAGCGGAGGGAGCGGGGTTGAGGGGCCTCAGGTAGCGAGCGACCGCGTCGCACGCATCGGCTTCAACAACACTGGGTCGAGGGGGATACTCGGCCGTTCCGGGACGGGGCGCAGGCCCCGCCCGCCCGCCGGGGGCGCTGCGGTAAGGCCCGAACACGGCCACCCGACGCAAGCTCCCGGAAAACCAGCCGCGCGGAGCGTCGCTCTTCGTCGAAACGGTAATTCTACTCACAGTCCGGGCGAAGGTCCGGCGCTCCGCCTGCCCTCCAACCCGCCGCCAAAACGGACGGGGACTTCCGCTCGTCTCTTCCCCATCGGGGAAGGGGCGGCACCGCCTCCTCTGCCCTCTTTGCAACGTCCCGTACGCCTGCTAGGCCCGGACGTCGCCTCCGGGGGCCCGTAGCTCAATGGTTAGAGCCGACCGCTCATAACGGTCTGGTTGGGGGTTCGAGTCCCTCCGGGCCTACCAGAAGCCGCGGCGGCGCGGCTCGTTCCACCGGTCATCGCCGTAATAGTCGCGGTCCTGGATGTAGCGCCCCTCGCGATCGTACCAGCCATAACCGTCCTGATAGGTGTCATAGCCCTGCAGGGAATAGCCGTCGTCATAGTAGTCGAGGCCCAGCAGACCGTCCTCTTCCGCCCACCAGTCCCGCGGATAGGCGCCGTAGACACACTCCCAGCCCTGGCCACCGGTCCAGTAGGGCTCGTAGCGGCCCCGCGTCCGCTCGCGGAAGCGCGCGCGGCAGACATGGCGGGACCAGACGCGGTTGCCGCTGGCCTCGATGCTGGCGCGGTTCTCACCAAAGATGACCTCGCGCACACCCGAGAAGACGTTGTTGGTGATCACGGCCCGTCCCGAAGCCACCGCCACGCCGACGGTCTCGGCCCGGATGCGGGTGTCGGTCAGGGTCAGCTCGCCATTATAAACGACCACGCCCTTGTCCGAACGACAGACGCGGCTGCCCTGGATGTCGACCGAGGCCCCCTCGACGGCGACGCCCTCGACGAAACCGCAGATGGCGGTGTTGGTGATCTCGACCCGGCCATAGTCACGGCCCGAGCGGATGATCATGCCGATCGATCGCGGCCCGAAGCTGTTCGGCGCCCCGATCCCTTTCAGGGTCGTCGAGTCGACCCGGGCGGTTTGCCCCGCTCCCGGGATCAACTCCATCCCGACATGGGCGCCGGTCACGACCACTTCATAGGCCGTGAGCGATGCCCCGTCGGCCACGATGGCAGGCGCCACCGTCTGGGTCTCGAGTACGGCGTTGCGGATATCCAGCAGCCCGCCGTCCATATAGATGGCAGCCTCATCCCCCACGTGACGGAAGCCAACCCGGTTCATCAGGATCTCGGCGCCATAGCCGATGACGCAGGCGGCATCGCCGGCGCGCTGCGACGAGAAGACCACGTCGCGCACCTCGACCCGGACGCCCTGCGCCACGGTCATGCAGGGCAGGCCGTCCGGGGCCTGCAGGGTCGCCGTGGGCTGGCGGTTCCAGTCGCGCGGATCAAACCCGCCCTCGCCGATGATGGTCAGCGGCTTGTTGATGTTCAGCCAGCCGACGCAGGGGCCGCCCCGCGCCCGCAGGATCAGGGTGCCGCCGGGAGAGACGCGGCGCACCGCATCCTCGATGGCGCCGGATCCGGGATTGCCGCCGCAGTCCACCAGCACGACCTGCTCACCGCCCGGCGGATAGGGCCGCCCGTCATGCGGACCGGGGCCGGGGTAATAGCCCGGGCGGTGGTCACGGCTGGTCCAGCGACGGTGGGTGGTCGCGCGACTGCGCCGCGGCGCCGGCGGATCCAGCAGGACACCGAAGTTGGGCCGGGTCTCGCTTTCGACGCGTGCGGCCTCCTGGGCCTTGACCTGCGGGGCCAGCGACATCGCCGTCGCCGCGACCGCGAAGCCCAGCGCGGGCGCGATCAGGGAGCGGAGGCGGAGGGGGGTGCGGAACGTGATCATCTGTCAACGCCCTCCTTAACGGCGCTGCTGGGAACGGGAGACCTGGGACAGGACGGCCTGCAGGCGCGCCACCGAAGGCGCGAACCCTGCGAGCGCGGAGTCGATCCGCATCACCACGGCCTCGGCCTTGTCCTGGTCGGCGACGCCGGAGACGCCCAGGGCAAAGAAGGTCGACAGGGCGAATTTGGCCTCGGGGCTGCCCTGACGGGCCGCCTCCTCGTACCAGAAATAGGCCCGGGCATAGTCGGGCGGCACGCCGATGCCCTCGGAATACATGACAGCCAGCACCAGCTGGGCCTCGGACGACCCGTTGACCGCGGCCAGCTGAATGGCGCGGACCCGCTCCTGATAGGACAGCCGCCCCTCGATCGGATGGCCCAGAACGGCCTCCAGCGATTCGACCTCGCGCTTGGAAAGATCCTCCGGTCGTGCGGCGGCCCTGTCCGCAATACCGAGGTAGCGGATCGCCCGTCCCACATGGACGAAGGGCAGTTCGGTCACCCGCGACAGGGCATATTCATAGGCGTCGCCGCGCGGACGGCTCTCGTCCGAGAAGGGCACACCCGAGGCCGGCGCCGCATTGGGATAGAATTCGAACGGCGGCACCCACTGACGGGCCTTGGCCTCGACAAAGCCACTGTACTGGGCCCGCCCCGGCGAAGAGCTCTCGAAGTCCTTCATCAGCACAAAGGCCCCGACGTCACCCGTTTGCACCGCCAGATAGTTGTAGAGATAGGCGTCGACCTCATTGCGCTGGAACAGGTTCAGCGCGGCGGGATAGCCCCCGCGGCGACGGTCGCGCCCCGAGCCCCGGCCGATCGCCTCGCGCGCCTGGGGATTGTCCTGCGGCTCGCCGAAGGCGCCGTAGAGGGCGTCATGCAGGCGCGCCAGGGTACGGTAGCCGTCAGCGCCCTGGGTCGCCAGCACATAAATAACGCGGTCACGGACCTCTTCCTGCTCGGTCAGGGTCATGCGCGACAGCTGGCTGTTCAGGCGCTGATAGGCGTTCTGGCGTTCCCACGCCCGGCAGTCGTCATATTTGGACAGCGGCCGCCAGCCGCCGAACATGCCGCGCTCAACCCGGTTGATCGGCGCGAACCCGTCCTCGTTGGCCAGCGCCATGGCCAGCCAGACGGAGCTTTCGATGGGGTCTTCCAGATTCTTGTCGGTGGCGCGCAGCGCCGCATACCGTCCGCCCAGTTCGAGCTGGGCGAAGAAGTCGCCCCGGAACGCGGCCCGGCGCAGGGCGCGGATGCCGGTTTCCTGGGCGTTGAACTCGGATCCCGTCAGATTGGCAGGACGGGGACAGGGATTGGCTGTGTCGGCACGCCGGAAGAAGGTCGGAGCCCGCTCGCCGCAGGCCGCCATCGACAACAGGGCCAGAATCAACAGCACGGCCAGAGCCGCAATGGCGATCGGGCCGGTGCCGCCCCGCATGCCCCTGTTCCTGCCGTGCTCGCTCATATTCCCCCACACCCCTTGCCGCACCCGAAGGCCGCACGACGTTAACC
>CAXICH010000084.1:0-8918 GCA_964022245.1 uncultured Alphaproteobacteria bacterium | reverse complement strand
TGGACAGCTTCAGCCGGTCGGCGCCCGCCACCGGCACGCCCTCGGCCTTGAGCGCCCGGATAATCTCTTCGAAGGTCGGGTCGCGCCGCCGGACGAGGATCAGGAAATCATCATAGCCACAGGCCCGCCAGGCCTTGGCCTTCGGATCATAGACGGCATCGCCGTGGTCGACCGCGCGGCGGATCTCGCGCGCCAGAGCCCGGGCCAGCTTCTTGCGCCCGTGGGTGGCGGGCTCGTGATCGACCGGCACCCAGGGATCCTGTGCGACCGACTCGTCGTCGAAGAACAGCGGCCACAGCTCGACCGAGCCGGCGTGGTCGGTACGCGCCGGCTCATGGGTCGGAGGCTGTTGAAGGCTTTGCCCGGTCAGGGCGCGGGCGCGATCCCCTGTCGCAAACACGGCATCGACAAACCGCAACACCTCGGGCGTCGAGCGGTAGGAGGTGGTCAGCTCAATGCCTTCAAATTCACCTCCGGCGGCCTTGATCCTGAGATCATAGGCCTGGGACTCGCGCCGCAACCGCTCGGGCCGCGCCCCCTGGAAGGAATAGATCGACTGCTTCTCGTCGCCGACGGCAAAGACTGTCCGCCCCCGCGTCTCGCCGGCGAAGAATTCGCCGGTCAGGGCCGTCACGATCTCCCACTGGTCGGGGGCGGTGTCCTGGGCCTCGTCGACCAGCACATGATCGATGCCGCCATCCATCTTGTAGAGCACCCAGGCGGCGGCCTCGGACCGGGTCAGCAGCGCCCGCGTCCGGTCGACCAGATCCGCGAAGTCGAGCGCCCCGGTCGCTGCCTTGGCCCGGTCATAGAGGGCGGCATAGGCGGTCGCCAGCGTCACCGCATGCCGCGATCGCTCGGCCGTCCGCGCCGAGCAACAGGCCGACAGGGTCTGGCAATAGGCGTTCTGCAGCGCGGTCAGCCGCTCCAGGACACCGGGAGGAACGGCCTTGGTCGCCATCTTCGCATGCGGCGCCCCGTCGGCCTTGAGAAACACCCGGCGCAGCCCGGCAAAGGTCAGCCCTTCGGCCACGGTCTGCGACAGCTGGGCGGCCTTCTTCTGGTCGTTGGTGGATCCTGCTGCCAGCTCCGCCGCCAGCGCGCGCAGCTCGGCCACATCCAGTGCCGCCAGCCAGTCAGCCTCGACCCCTTCGGCGGTGACGCCGGGTTCGGTGCCGGTCAGGGTGTGGATGTCGGGAGCCTCGCCCGGCTCCACCGCTTCGACCCAGGCCGTGATCTTCAGCCGCTCGGCCTCAAGCGTCGACAGGAAGCCCTCGAAGGCCTGGAAATCCAGAGCCAGGGCGAAATAGCGATAGGCCTGCCCCAGCGGCCCGTCGGCATCGGCCAGCGCCGCTCGGGCCAGATCGTCGCGGGCCTCGCGCGACAGACGTCGTGCCGCCTCGTCCTCCAGCACGGTGAACCCCGGCGAGACCCCGGCCTCCATCGGAAACCGCCGCAGCAGCTTTTCGCAAAAGGCGTGCAGGGTCTGGATCTTCAGCCCGCCCGGCGTCTCCAGCGCGCGCGCAAACAGCCGCCGGGCCCGCGACAGGGACTCATCGGCATAGTCGCCGGACGTCCGCCCTTCCAGCGCGGCCAGCTCGCGGGACAGCTTGTCGTCGTCCATCACGGCCCAGCTGCCCAGCCGCGCGAACAGCCGGCTCTGCATCTCCGAGGCGGCGGCCTTGGTGAAGGTCACGCACAGGATGGCCCCGGGCGCCGTCCCGCCCAGCAACAGGCGCGCCACCCGGCTGACCAGGGTGGTGGTCTTGCCCGAGCCGGCATTGGCCGAGACGAACACCGACCGCCTCGGATCGGCGGCCTTGATCTGGGGATGGAGGGTCTGGTCGCTCATCCGCCCTCGCCCTCGTCGGCGGCACCCATGACATGCCACTCCCAGACCCGCGCCAGATGGTCATAATTGCCGCCGCGCAGGCTCATGAATTTTGGCACCGCCCAGGACACATAGGGCGTCTCGACCCGGTCAAACGCCGCTATGCGGCGCATCAGCCCCTCCATCGCATCGCCGGTCGCGGTCGCGGTCGCGGTGCCCTCCAGCCCGGCGGCGACCGTCTTCCACTCCCCGCCCTCGCCCCGGCCGGTGGGGCGCACATAGGCCAGCTCCGTGACGGGGCCCCGGCCGATGTCCGGTCCAAAGCCACCGGCCTCCAGAATGGCGGCGGTCAGGGTCAACTGGGGCGCCAGCCCCGCCTCGACCTCCTTCTTCGACGGCGCCGCCCCGGTCTTGAAATCCAGCACGGCCGCCCCGCCCGGCCAGGTCTCGATCCGGTCGGCATAGGCCTGCAGGATGAAGTCGCCGCCCGGCAGGGTCAGGGTCATGCGCCCGCGCTGTTCGGCATGGATCGCGACGGCACCCTCGGCCCGGCTGCGGCGAACGCGTTCCTGATCGGCCAGCCAACGGGCAGAGGCCTCGGCCAGCGGTTGCTCGCGGGCGAGGGCGGCCTCGTCAAAGCCGGCCATGACCAGTTCGGACACGATCCGGGCGGCCAACGCGTCCGCGAAATCGTCGCCGATGTCGTCGGGGCGCTCGACGGTCAGAGCCTCAATGGCGGCATGGATGGCATTGCCGCGCTCCATGGCGGTCGCCGGCTGGCCCGGCCGGTCCAGCGACTCCAGCCCCAGAATCCACTGGGCATAAAGGGCATAGGGGTCCCGAATCCAGCGCTCGATGCGGGTCACATACAGGCTGCGCGGCCGCTGTTCGACCGGCGGTCGGGGCGCAGGCCGGGTCGCCGGGCGGGGCACCAGATCGGGCGGCGCATCCAGCATCCGGCTCCAGTCACGCGCCGGGTCATCCGTGGTCAGCGTCACCGGATGGTGGTCGGTGCTGGCCCCGCTGGCCAGCATCTGCAGCCGCCACAGCCAGCGCGAGCGCACGGTCGGCTGGCCGCCGCGCCTCTGGCAATGGACCAGCAGGGCCTCAGGCGCCGAGGCGGCCTGGACAAAATCCTGCGCCGACTGGCCGATGCGTTTCTCGGGCGAGGGCAGGCCCATGGTCTCGCGCATGGGCCGCGACAGGAAGGGGTCGACGGGGGCCGAGGGCGGCCAGATGGTCTCTTCCAGCCCTGCCAGGATCATCCGGTCCGCGCGCACCAGTCGTCCCTCGATGGCGCCCAGAATCCGCAGGCGCGGATGGGTGGCCCCGCCCTGACGCACCGCCGTCTCGCCCAGCAGATCGCCGACCAGCAGGCGGAACTCGGCCCGGGTGGCCGCGCCCAGTGCCGCCCCCGCCTCGATCAACTCGGCCAGAAGCGCAGAGGCCGCATCGCCGTCCGGCCCTGCCCAGACCCGCGTCCCGCCCAGGGCCTCGACGGTCGCCACCAGCCTCAGCGCCGCCTGATCGAGAGCCGCGGTCGGGGAAAAGGGCTGAAGCATCTGCGCCGCCAGCGACTCCAGCCGATCGACCAGCGCCAATGCCGCGGCCAGACCCTCGGGCGGCGTATCATCGGGTCTCGACCGGCCCCGCCCCTTCGGCATCATCAGCCGGTGGCGCAGCACGGACCAGTCGCGCGGGGCTGCGCCACGGAAGCCGTGCCGCTCGACATAGCCGACCGCGTCCTCCGACAGATCGGGCCGGACGCGCGGGTGCTTCAGCAGCGACAGCAGGGTGGGCGCGTCCAGTGGCCGTTCCATCCAGCGCGCCACCAGATCCACCAGCCGCCCGGCGGCCAGCGTCCGCAGGTCCACGCCTGCCGAATTGTCGGGCCGGATGCCCCAGCGCTCCAGCCGTGCGGCCACCCGGCGGCCCAGATCCAGATCGGGCGTCACCAGCGCACAGGTGCGGCCCGGTACCTCCAGTGCCTGACGCATGGCGAGCGCAAGGGTCGCCGCCGTCGTTTCCTCGTCCGGCAGATCCAGCAGGGTCAGGCCCTCAAGCCCGCGGACCACCGGATCGACCGGATCGTGCCCGGCCGCCTCGGCCCGCAGGGCGGAGATGGCGGTGCGCCAGTCGCCTGTGGTCTCGGCCGGCCGCAGCGCCTCGTTCAGCACCCGCTCCCGGGCCTGCCCCGATGCCTGCGACGCCGCGTCGGCCACCGGCCAGGGCCGGACCCCGGCGCGCGAGACCTCGCTGCGTTCCAGCAGGATCTTCAGCGCCGCCTGCGGGTGCAGGTCATCGACCTTGTGCCAGACATCGTCGGGCAGGGTTCGGTCCAGCCCCGGCACGATCACCGCCCCCTGCGGCGCCCCGGCCACCGCGCGCAGCACGGCGGCGGCCGCCGGCACGGTCCCGGTCGACCCGGCGGCCAGAACCGGCGTCGTGGGCGGATGGTCGGTCCAGTGCTCGGCCAGCAGGCGCAGCAGCTTGACGCGCCGCCAGGCCGGATCGACCAGACCCAGCGTCGCCAGCCGCTTCGGCCAGGCCTCGACTGCCAATCCCAGAAACCGGGCCTGTTCGCGCCAGTGATCGGCCAGATCCCCCTCGACGAGCCCTGCGACCCGCCCGGGGTCCTCGATCTCCTCGATCTGGCAGGACTCCAGAAACGCACCCAGCGTCCGTGCCAGATCCAGCGCCCGGCGCACCGACAGCCCGCTGTCGAACTCCTCGACGATCATCCGGGCCATTTCGAACCGGCGATGCAGGGGCGAGATGGCCGGCGGCAGGTCCAGCCCCAGCGCCCCGGGGGTGAAGGGCGCCTCATCCTCTTCCAGATCGCCCAGAGCCCGCACCTGCGGCATCAGCACGGGCCGCCCGTCCCCGACCGCCAGCAGCGCCTGTTCGAACGACCGCACTGCGCGCCGGTTAGGCAGCAGCAGCATGGCATCACTCAGGGCTTCCGGCGACTGCCGGCCCGACCAGTCCAGCAGGGCCGCCGCCAGATCGCTCAGGAACGGCCGGTGGGCATCGATCGAAAACCAGCGCGGGGCGGCGTCATCCGGCCCGCGGAAAAAGGGATCAAAGGCCCCGGTCACCGGGCCTCTCGCGCCAGCCTCGCCTCGGCCTCATCGCGCGCGCCCGGGTCGCCCACATGCATCCAGTCGCCGTCCAGCACACAGCCGAACAGCCGCCCCTCCGCCGCCGATCGGCGCCACAGGCCGCTCAGCGAAAAGGGCCCGTCCGGCCCGTCGGCGACATAGCCGGGCCGACAGATATGCACGCCCATATAGGCATAGGGCGCCTCGGCCGCCTCGCCCCGGAAGGTCAGCTGTCCGTCGTCGCCCAGGAAGAAGTCCCCGCCACCCTCGAACCCGATAGCGCCCTCGCGCCGCGCCAGCAGCAGGACCGCGTCCATCCGCTCGGGGTCCCACAGCGCCGAAAGCGCCGCCAGCGCATCGCCCCGATCGGTCCAGACGCTGTCGATATTGGCGACGAACACCGGGTCGGACCCGAGCAGGGGCATGGCCTTTTTCAAACCGCCGCCGGTCTCCAGCAGCTCGGCCCGCTCGTCGGAAATGGTGATCTCCGGCCCGCGCCCGCGCGCCGCCAGATGCGCCTCCAGCCGGTCGGCGAACCAGTGGACATTGACGACCGCCCGCGCGACCCCGGCCTCGGCCAGCCGGTCCAGAACATGGTCGATCAGGGCGAGGCCGCCGACCTCGACCAACGCCTTGGGCCGGTCATCGGTCAGGGGTCGCATGCGCGTGCCCAGGCCTGCGGCCAGCACCATGGCTGTCTCCGGAACCGTCATCCGCGCATCTCCTTCGGAACATGACGGTCGAACCAAGCCCGGACCTGCGACAGTTCCGGACGTTTCAGGTTTTGTTCCAGATGGGCCCACATGCGCGGCATGAACTGGCGATAGCGCGGCTTGCCGTCCCGCGCGATCAGCCGGGCGAAGATGCCAAGGATGCGCGCCTCGTTCAGCGCAGCCAACGCCGCATAGTCCGCGCGGTATTGCTCGCCGTCGACCTGCATGATGTCGACATAGTGATCCAGCGCCGCCCGCTCGATCTCCGGCGAGACGTCCCGCCGCGCGTCCTGCAACAGGGAATGCAGATCCCAGACGGGATGGGCCAGCACCGCATCCTGAAAATCGATCAGGCCGACGCGTCTGAACCCCTCGCGCCCGGGCAGCCACAGCAGGTTTTCGGCGTGGTAGTCGCGGTGGGCGATCACCCCGGCGCGGGCCTCGCCCATGGTCGCGACGGGCGCCCAGAGCGCCTGCCATTCCGCCCGCGCATCCGGGCTGAAATCCAGCGTGGGCACCAGCTTCGGCATCCATTCGATGAACAGGTCAGCCCCGGCCTGCAGCGCGGTCGCATCATAGGTCAGAAGCGGCCAGTCCACGCCCGGGCCCGTCAGGCGGTCCGGCAGGGTCGCGGTCAGGTGCAGCCGCGCCAGCGCCTCGACCGCCTCGATATAGAGGGCCCGCTCATCGGCGCCGTCGGCGATCACCCGGGCATAGAGATCGTCGCCGAGGTCCTCCAGCACCGCCAGACCGGCTTCCGCATCCAGCGCCACCACCTCGGGCGCCGACAGGCCGACCGCGCGCAAGTGTTCGGCGACCGCGGCAAAGGCCTCGATCCGTCCGGCCGACAGGCGCGCGGTGGCATTCCAGCCGTGGGCGCGACGTTCCTCCGGGGTCCAGGCCGGGTCGCACGGCGGGCTCTCCAGCGCCGGCGCCTGATCCATCAGCATCAAGGTCGGTCCCGCAGACGTCGTCAGCCGCTCGTAGCGCCGGGTCGAGGCATCGCCGGGCAGGGGGTCACGCCGGGCGTCGGCCAGCCCCGCTCCGGCCAGAAAATCAGCGATCAGGGCTTCCCGCTCAGACATGCAGTTCCTTCAGCTTTACGGCCCAGGCCCCGTGGCCGGTCAGGCGGGCCCTGCGGCCCTCGCCCTCGGTCTCCAGCGTGACCGACAGCCGGTCCGGGCTCAAGGCCTTCTCGCCCGCTGTCCCCAGACGTTCAGGCCATTCAATCAGCACCGCCCCGTCGTCGATCGCCTCATACAGGCCGATCTCATCCGCCTCGCGCGGGTCCTCCAGCCGGTACAGGTCGAAATGGGCCACGGGTGGGCTGCACTCATAGAATTGCACCAGCGTAAACGTTGGGCTGGGGACATCCTCGTCGGCGCGGGTCAGGGCCCGGATCAGGCCGCGCGCCAGCGTCGACTTGCCCATGCCCAGATCGCCGCTCAGCAGCAGGGCCTCGCCCGCCCCCACATGCTGTGCCAGCGCCGCACCCAGCCGGGTGGTCGCCGCCTCGTCCGCCAGGGGGATATCGCGCACCTCAGGCAAAGGGCGCATCCGGCTGGCCGGGCAGCACCCGTTCGACATAGGCCTTCAGCGCATAGGTGGCGCGCGCCGCATCGGTGTCCAGCCGGCTGGCCGGGATGGTCGGCCCGACCGTCAGGCGGAAGGTCCCCCCGGCCTTGTTCAGCATTTCGTGAAACAGGGTGATGTCGCGCAGCTCGGGCGAGATGCGGGCGAACAGATGGAACAGGCGCGAATACGGACCCGCCATATGGATCGGCACCACCGGGGCCCCGTATTTGCGGGCCAGGCTGACGGCCGTCGGAGGCCAGTCGGGGTCGGTCAGGCTGCCGTCCCTGGCGATGCGCGCCAGCCGGCCGGCGGGGAACAGCACCACGGGACGCTCGGCCTCGAAGGCGGCGCGGGCGGCCTCAAGAGTGGCGCGGGTCTTTTCGCGGGTCCGCTTCGCCGTCACCCATTCGACCGGAATGACGACCTCGCCCAGCCGCGGCGCAACCCGTAGCGCATCGGCATTGGCAAAGAAGATCGCATCGGGCCGTCGCGCCCGGATGGCATCATAGGCGGCGATGCCGTCGGCGATGCCGGTCGGATGGTTGCTGATGATCACGCAGCGGCCGGTTTCCGGAATGCGGTCGGCATTCATCACCCTTACGTCCAGCGCGAGCAGCTTCGACACATGATCCAGCGCCTCGGCCCCGCCCATCGGCGCCACGGCATCGGCCATCCGGCGCGCCTTGCCATAGCCCAGCAGGGCATAGAGGAACGGCCGGATCAGCGGCCAGCCGGCCGAGCCGGTCAGGCGCGGCGCGCGCTCGGCGATCAGCACATCGCAGATATGTCGGGAATCGGGAGCCACCGTCATGGACCGGTTGTCGCCGCTCCCGCGCGGTCGGGCAAGCGTGGTGTGCGTCCCGGCCACGTCGGGGGCTTTGCCGGAGCCGCCCGGCGGTGCTACGCCTTCGCGCCTCAGTTCTGGCCACGGTTCAGACAAGCTCAGGAGGTCCGGCCCATGCGACTTTTCTCCACATCCCTGTTGCGCCCCGCTTCGGCCGTGGCCACCCTGATGGCCATCAGCATGGTTGCCGCACCCGCAGCAACGCAGGCCCGGACGCAGGACCCGGGCGCCGAGCCCTTCACCTATGACATCATGCTGGGCCTCAACCGCCTGTCGGACCCGCAGGTTTCGCCTGACGGTCACTGGTTGACCTATCAGGTGCGCGAGGTTGATCCGGTTCTGGGCGGCGGGGGCACCACCCTGTGGCTGCAGGACCTGACCAGCGGGGCCGAGGCCCGCCCGCTGTTCCCGAATGGCGGACAGGCCAACACTGTCCGCTGGGCGCCTGACGGCGGCACCCTCTATTTCCTGTCGTCGCGCTCGGGGTCGAACCAGATCTGGGCCACCGACAGCGAGGGGTCGGAACTGGTTCAGGTGACCGATCTGCCGTTCGATGTTCAGGGCTACAAGGTTTCGCCGGACGGCGAGCGACTGGTCGTGGCCCTGGCGGTCTATCCGGACTGCGGGACCCTGGCCTGTTCGGTCGAACGGGCGGAGGCCGAGGCGGCCCGCGACAGCACCGGCCGCGTCTATGACCGGATGTTCGTACGCCACTGGGATACCTGGAACGACGGCACCCAGAACCATCTGTTCGTCGTGTCGCTGGGCGCCGATGGCCGCGCCGAGGGGGATCCGGTCTGGGTCACGCGCGGCTTCGACGGCGACACCCCCTCCAAGCCGTTCGGCGGCGAGGA
>CAXICH010000083.1:0-8939 GCA_964022245.1 uncultured Alphaproteobacteria bacterium | reverse complement strand
GGTGCAGGGCTCGGCCTTCGGCCTCAGCCCCTATTTCCGCATCAGCTATGCGACCTCGGAAAGCGTGCTGGAAGCGGCGTGCGAGCGCATCCAGCGGTTCTGCGCCAGCCTCCGCTAGAGTTCGCGCGCCGCGTGTGTGCGGCTTGCCAGACGCCTTGTCATCGTTAAGCTTCCCGGCGGGGGGAGAGCACACGCATGACCGGGAGCCTTATTCGACCGCGGCCACGCCGCCGGGGCTGGCTGATTCTGACCTGCGGGGTGGCGGTCGTATGGTCGCTGGTCGCCACATTGTCTGCGGCAGGCAGCGTGCCCGAAGACGCAGGCGACATGCGCAGCGCCTACATGGTCGGCAAGGTTCTGGGGGCGATCGGCCTCGTCGGTGTCGTCATGACGGGGGTGCACTATTTGCTCTTTCTGCGGCGGTCCGCAGGCGAGCTGATCGGGCGACACAGTCTGATTATTTTCTTTTCGGCGCTCGCGGGGGCGCTGCCCGCGATGGCGTTGGGGACGCTGCTGGCGACGTCGGGAGCGGACGAAGCCAGGCTTCGGGCCATTGATGCCGAGCATACCGAGCGGGTGGAAACCGAAACCCGAACCTATGTCGCTCAGTCAGAGGTGCTGCTCGGCGGGAAGGTCCTCGCTGCCGAGACGCTGACGCGCCAGAGCGGTATCGATCAGGCGCGCGCCAATATCGCGGCGTACCGGGAGCTGATGGCCGCGCACGATGCGCTCTACCGGGATCTGGTGGACCAGACGCGGGGCGAGATCGAGACCTCCAGCGTCAGTGCCTTTACCAAGGGACGCGGGCTGGAGGGCTTCGACCGCAACACGGGCCGCATCCTGGCGGAAGCGGAGACGATCCGGCTCCTTGAAAACGAGATCCTCAACTCATGGGAGGCGGTGCTGGATTTTCTGGCGCTTCGTCCACGCAGGTGGGAGGCCCGGAACGGCCAGTTCTCGTTCTATACCGATGCCGATCTGGCGTTCTTCAAGGGCCACATGGACCGGATCGACACGCTCGCCGCCCAGATCGACGCCCGGTCCGCGGCCCTGAGGGCACGCTCGGGCCCGGTACCCGACGCCCGATAACTACACAGCCCGGCTGACGGCGTAGTCGGCGAGCAGGTCGAGCGCGTCGCGCCAGTCGCTGTCCGGCAGGACGTGGAGCGCCGCCTTGGCGGCGTCGGCATAGTCGCCGGCCACGTCGAGGGTGGCGCTGACAGACCCGGTGCCGATCACCCGGTCGCGGGCGCGGGCAAAGTCGTCGTCGTCGCGGACGGACTTGGCAAAGGCCTGGTCCCAGAAGGCATCCTTCAGCCCCCCGCCGCGCTCGATCGCCAGGATCAGCGGCAGGGTGACCTTGCCCTCGCGGAAGTCGTCGCCGGCATTCTTGCCGAGCGCAGAGGCCGTGCCGCCATAGTCGAGCGCGTCGTCGGCCAGCTGGAAGGCGATACCGAGGTTCATGCCATAGTCGCGCAGGCCCTTGATGACCGCATCATCAGCGCCCGCCCCGACGGCGCCGGCTTCCGCCGCCGCGGCGAACAGTTCGGCGGTCTTCGCCGTGATGATCTCGAGATAGACGGCGGTATCGAGGTTGAGATCGTGGGCGCGCGTCAGCTGCAGCACCTCGCCCTCGGAGATGACACTGGAGGCCCGGGCGAGGATACCGAGCGCCCGCATGGAGTCCGTCTCGACCATCAGCTCGAAGGCCCGGGCGAACAGGAAGTCGCCGACCAGAACGCTGGACGGGGCCCCCCAGATCAGGTGGGCGGCGACCTTGCCCCGGCGCAGGTCCGAGGTGTCGACCACATCGTCGTGCAGCAGGGTGGCGGTGTGGATGAACTCGACCGCGGCGGCGAGCGTGAGCGGGCTGTCGATGCCCCTGTCCCCGCCGGAAGCGCGCGCCGCGGCGATGGTCAGCATGGGACGCAGGCGCTTGCCGCCCGCCGCAATCAGGTGATCGGCCAGCGCCGGGATCAGCGGGATGTCTGACGCCATCCGCTCGCGGATCAGCTGGTTGACGCGGTCCATGTCCGGCTGGCTGAGCCGCACGATCGGGGCGACATCTCCGGCGGGTCGGCTGACGGAATTGGAAACGGCGTCCAAGGGGAACTCATGCAATACGGCGGGGAGATAAAAAACCGGCGCCCGTCTTGCCGGGGCGGGTTGGCGCGCACAATGGTGATCGGACCATGAAGGGTCAAGACGCGTGACGGTCGCAGGCAGTATCCCGGAGGTGCGCGAAGACGCCCTGCTGGGCGGACGGGTACGTCTGGCCCAGCCTGTACGGGGCTACCGCGCAGGCATGGATGCGGCCCTTCTGGCGGCCTCGGTCGCGGCCCGGCCGGGAGAGCGGGTGATCGAGGCGGGCTGCGGCCCGGGGGCCGTGCTGACCCAGATCGCCGCGCGGTGCCCGGAGGTCCAGTTGGTCGGGGTCGAGCGTGAGGCGGAGATCGCTGCACTGGCGCGGCGGAATATCGGGACCAACGGACTGGGCAACCGGGCGGAGATCCGCACCGGCGACGTGGCCCAGGGATTCCGGGCGCTGGATCTGGCGCCCTTCGACTGGGCGGTCAGCAATCCGCCCTTCTTTGATGACCCCGGGCGCTTGCGGCCCCCTGCCCCCGAACGGCACGCAGCCTGGATGGCCGATGACGGGCTTGAGGCCTGGACCGGCTTCCTGCTGAAGGCCGTGCGCGAGGGCGGGCGGATCGTCATGATCCACAGGGCCGAACGGCTGGCCGATATCCTGGCCCTGCTGGCGCCCAAGGCCGGCTCGTTTGCCATCCGGCCGATCCACCCCTTTGCCGACCAGCCGGCGAAACGGGTGGTGGTGCAGGCGATCAAGACCGGCAAGGCGCCGCTACGCCTGCTGCCGCCGCTGATCCTGCACGACCGGGAGGGGGCGGCCCATACAGCCGAAGCCGAGGCCATTCTGCGCGGGAAAGCGGCCCTGCCCTTCTGACCGGCTTCTCGCCGGGCGCGCGACAGGCTATCCCGTGGCCATGACATTGCGCCCCCTGTTTGTGACCCAGGTCTATGAGTCCGGCCTGGACGATCCCCAGCTGGTCGCGGAGCTGGCCGAGGCCTGTCGCCTGCTGGGGGTCGAGGACGGGGCCGGCCGCGCCTGGTGCCGTGAGCATGGCTATCGCGGCTATACGTCGTACGGCTCGCTCAACGACCTGCCCAAGCGGATGCCCGAGTTCGACGCGCTGAAGCGGCATCTGGACCGGCACGCGCTGGCCTATGCGAAGGCGCTGAATTTCGATCTGGCGCGGAAGCCCAAGCTGGACAATCTGTGGGTCAATGTCCTGAAGCCGGGCGGCGGGCATTCGGGGCATATTCATCCGCACGCCTTCCTGTCGGGGACGGTCTATGTCGAGGTGCCGGACGGGGCCTCGTCGCTGAAGCTGGAGGACCCGCGCCTGCCGATGATGATGGCGCGGCCGGGCGTCCACGCCGATGCGCCGGAAGCCGAGCGGCCGTTCGTCTATCTGGCGCCCCGACCCGGCACGATCCTGATGTGGGAAAGCTGGCTCCGCCACGAGGTGCCGCCCAATGCCGCGAAGGCCGAGCGCATCTCGATCAGCTTCAACTACGCGTAAGTCCGATGAACCCGTCATCCTCTGGCTTGACCAGAGGATCGGGGCGGGCACTCCGGCGCCCAGCGTGACACCGACCCCCGGATCAAGTCCGGGGGTGACGTGCCTTCGGCATCAGTGCGCCCCGGCCCCTGCGGGCAGGTGTTCCTTCTCGTGGCGACCCAGTTTGGCAACCAGGGTCTGGGCCGCGGCATTCATGCCGGACACCACGACGCGCGCGCCCTGACGGCGATAACGGAACACCACCTTGTCGACGGCGACCACGCCGGTCACGTCCCACAGATGGGCGTTGGACATGTCGATCTCGACCACCGTCGGATGGCCGTGATGCTCGAAGCTGGCGGCAAAGACATCGGCCGAGGCGAAGAACAGATTGCCGCTGACCCGGTATTTCAGCTCGCCGTCAGGGGCCTCGACCTCCTCGACGACCACGGTCTTGCCGACCTTGCGCATGAAGAAGATGGCCGAGAGGATGACGCCGAGCACCACCCCCTTGGACAGGTCGTGGGTCAGAACGACGGTGATGGTGGTGGCCAGCATGACCACCGATGACTGGAACGGCATGGTGCGCAGTTTCAGCACCGAGCCCCAGTCAAAGGTGCCGATCGAGACCATGATCATGACCGCGACCAGCGCCGCCATCGGAATGCGCGCCACCCAGTCCTGAAGCGCGAGGATCAGCACCAGCAGAAACACCCCGGCCCACAGGGTCGACAGCCGCCCGCGCGCGCCGGAGGTGACGTTGATGATGGACTGGCCGATCATGGCGCACCCTGCCATCCCCCCGAAGAAGCCCGCCGCGACATTGGCGATGCCCTGACCGCGCGTCTCGCGATCCTTGTCCGAGGGGGTGTCGGTGATGTCATCCAGCAGGTTGGCGGTCAGCAGGCTTTCCAGCAGGCCGACAAAGGCCAGGGTGGCTGCCACCGGCGCGATGATGGCCAAGGTCTCCCACGTCAGGGGCACCATGGGGATGTGGAACATCGGCAGACTGGTCGGCATCTCGCCCATATCGCCGACGGTGCGGACGTCCAGCCCGCTCCAGATGACGAAGCCGCTGATCAGGATGATGGCCACCAGTGCCGAGGGCACGGCCTTGGTCAGACGCGGCAGGCCATAGATGACCGCCAGACCGGCCGCGACCAGGGCGTAGGTCTGCCAGCCCATGCCGATCAGTTCGGGCAGCTGGGCCATGAAGATCAGTATGGCCAGTGAATTGACGAAGCCCGTCATCACCGAGCTGGACACGAATTTGATGTAGCGCCCCAGCTTCAGCAGGCCGATGCCAATCTGGAAGATACCGGTCAGGATCGAGGCGGCGAACAGATATTCCAGCCCGTGGTCGCGGACCAGGGTGACCATCAGCAGGGCCATGGCCCCGGTCGCGGCGCTGATCATGGCCGGGCGTCCGCCGGCGAAGGCGATGGTGATGGCAATCACCACACTGGCGTAAAGGCCCACCGCCGGATCGACGCCTGCGATGATGGAAAAGGCGATGGCTTCGGGAATCAGGGCCAGGGCCACGACCGTGCCGGCCAGCAGATCCTTGCGCGGATGGGCCAGCCACTGGGCGCGGGCCGATTGGAAAACAGACATGAGGATCACAGACAAGGAACGGGCCCGCCGCGTGGCGACGCGGTGTTATTCATCAGGCCAGTTTCGTTGCTCCGGCGGATCGGCGGCCGGAATAGCCACCCGCAAGCCAGCTCGAGGCGCGGGTCCAGGTTGTCCGCCCTGTGCCATGCTGCACCGCAACAGGCAAGGGTCGCGGCCCCGCGGCCGCGACATTCCGCCCTCTACGGCCACGCTGGACCTGACTTCCGGAATGGAACATAGCATGAACGCATGGCCCGTCTCGATCTTCGCCGAAAACTGGAAATCCTCGCCGATGCGGCCAAGTATGATGCGTCGTGCGCGTCATCGGGGGCGGGCAAGCGGAACTCGGTTGGCGGCAAGGGGATCGGTTCGACCGAGGGGATGGGCATCTGCCACGCCTATACGCCGGATGGGCGGTGCGTCAGCCTGCTGAAGATCCTGCTGACCAATTTCTGCATCTACGACTGCGCCTATTGCATCAACCGGGTGTCGTCGAATGTGCCGCGGGCGCGGTTCTCGGTGCAGGAAGTCGTCGACCTGACACTGAACTTCTACAAGCGGAACTATATCGAGGGGCTGTTCCTGTCGTCGGGCATCGTCCAGTCGGGCGACTATACGATGGAAGAGCTGGTGCGGGTCGCGCGGATGCTGCGCGAGGAGCACGACTTTCGCGGCTATATCCATCTGAAGCTGATCCCCGAGGCCGATCCCGAGCTGGTGGCGCAGGCGGGGCTGTACGCTGACCGGCTGTCGGCCAATATCGAACTGCCGCGCGACGAGGCGTTGGCCCGGCTGGCCCCGCAGAAGGATGCCGGGGTGATCAAGAAGGCCATGGGCCAGGTCCGCCAGCGGGTCGAGGCCGCCCGGCCGGCGAAGAAGGACCGCAAGCGCCCGCCCCGCTTTGCCCCCGGCGGCCAGTCGACTCAGCTGATCGTCGGAGCTGACGGCGCGCCGGACGGGGAAATCCTCGAGCGGTCCGCGTCGCTGTATGGCGGCTATGGCCTGCGCCGGGTCTATTATTCCGCCTTCAGCCCGATCCCGGACTCCTCGGCCCAGCTGCCGCTGTCGAAGCCCCCGCTGATCCGCGAGCACCGGCTCTACCAGGCCGACTGGCTGATGCGGTTCTATGGGTTTTCGGCGCCCGAGATCGCCTCGGCGACGCCGGATGGCATGCTGGATCTGGCGGTCGATCCCAAGCTGGGCTGGGCGCTGGCCAACCGGGCAAGCTTTCCCGTCGATGTGAATCTGGCCGAGCGCGAAACCCTGTTGCGGGTGCCGGGACTGGGCGTGCGCTCGGTTGACCGCATCCTGAAGGTGCGGCGCTACCGGACGCTGAGGCTGGAGGACATCCAGAGTCTGACGCGCAGCCTCGACAAGATCCGGCCCTTCATCACCACACTGGACTGGACCCCCGGCGGCCTGACCGATGCCGTCGACCTCAAGGCGCGGCTGGTCAAGCCTCAGGCCCCCGAGCAGTTGAGCCTGTTCTGATGCGGTGCGTGCGTCTGGCGTCCGAGACCGACCTTGACGGGTGGCGCGAGGCCGCGCGCGGCCTTCTGGCCGAGGGCAGTCCGCCGTCCAACACCTGCTTTCGGACCGGGGCGGCCCCCGGCGGCCTGTTCGAGGATGAAGCGCCCCCTGCCCCCGTTCCGGCCGGGTTCAGCCTGAGCGTTCCCCGCGCCTTCATGGATCTGGCGGCCTCGGTCGCGCTGCACCGGTCGGCGGACCGCTATGACCTGCTCTACCGCCTGCTGTGGCGGCTGCAGCGCGAGCGGACCCTGTTGCACATCGTCTCGGACCGCGATGTCGCCGACGCCATGGAGCGTGCGAAGAACGTCAGTCGCGCCAGCCACAAGATGAAGGCCTTCGTCCGCTTTCGCCGGATCGAGGAGGAGGATGGCGAGCGGTGGATTGCCTGGTTCGAGCCGGCGCACCGGGTGCTGGAGCGGACCGCGCCCTTCTTCCAGCGGCGGTTCACGACCATGCGCTGGACGATCCTGACCCCGGACGGCACGGCCGACTGGGACGGCGAGCGCCTGACCTTCGGCCCGGCCGCCACCAAGGATCAGGCCCCGGAGGGCGACGATGTCGAGGAGTTCTGGAAGACCTATTACGCCTCGACCTTCAACCCCGCCCGGCTAAAGACCAAGATGATGCAGAGCGAGATGCCGCGACGTTACTGGGCCAACCTGCCCGAGGCGTCGCTGATCCCGGAACTGGTGGCGCGGGCGGCGGTTCGGGAAAAGGCCATGGTCCGTGCGCCCGCCACGCCCGCCAATCCGCGCTTCAGCCACGCAGTCGCCCCGGTGGTGGAGCGCGTCGCGAGCGACGCGGTCGTGCCGGCCTCCCTGCCGGCGCTGGATGCCGCTGTGCAGGGCTGTCGCCGTTGTCCCCTGTGGCGGGATGCGACCCAGGCCGTTTGTGGCAAGGGGCCGGCGCGCGCAGACCTGCTGATCGTGGGCGAACAGCCCGGGGATCAGGAGGATCTGGCGGGCGAGCCCTTCGTTGGCCCCGCCGGTCAGGTTCTGGATGCGGCGCTGGCCGAGGCCGGCCTGGACCGCAGCCGGGCCTGGGTGACCAATGCGGTCAAGCACTTCAAGCACGAACCGCGCGGCAAACGACGCCTGCACAGGACTCCCGACGCCGGCGAGGTCGAGGCCTGCCGCTGGTGGCTGGACGCCGAGCGGGCCATCGTGAAACCCCGCCTGATCGTGACGTTGGGGGCGACGGCCGCGCTGGGCGTGCTGGGCCGCAAGATCGCCGTGACGAAGGACCGGGGCCGCCCGATCCGGCTGGACGACGACACGCCGGTCCTGCCCACCGTCCACCCGTCCTATCTGCTGCGCCTGCCGGACGAGGCCACCCGCGCCGCCGAGCGCACCCGGTTTGTCGACGACCTGCGGGCGGCCAAGGCGTTACTCGAGACCGTCTGATCCCCCGGGCGGGCGTTGCCCTTCGCCGCTGCAGTCGCTACATCCCGCCCCAACCTCCCCCCACACGATTTCAAGGGCGCACCGCACTCCATGGCGCAGCAGTACATCTTTCAGATGCAGGGTCTGACCAAGACCTTCCCCGGCGGCAAGAAGATCTTCGAGAACATCTGGCTGTCGTTCTACAACGACGCCAAGATCGGCGTGGTCGGGGTCAACGGCTCGGGCAAGTCGACCCTGCTGAAGATCATGGCCGGGCTGGACAAGGAGTTCCAGGGCGAGGCCAAGGCCGCCGACGGCGTCAAGCGCGGCTATCTGGAGCAGGAGCCGCACCTCGACGACAGCCTGACCGTCCGCGAGAACGTCGAGGCCTGGTGCGAGGAGAAGCAGTGGGTCAACCGCTTCAACGCCATCGCCATGGAAATGGCCGAGAACTACTCCGACGAGCTGATGGAGGAGATGACCGCTCTCCAGGAGAAGATCGACGCGGGCGACGTCTGGGACGTGGACAGCCGCATCGAAATGGCCATGGACGCCCTGCGTTGTCCGCCCGACGACTGGTCGGTGACCAATCTGTCCGGCGGTGAAAAGCGCCGCGTGGCGCTGGCGCGCCTGCTGCTCAGCAAGCCCGACATGCTGCTGATGGACGAACCCACCAACCACCTCGACGCCGAGTCGGTGGCCTGGCTACAGCACCATCTGGAGAATTTCCCGGGCTGCGTCATCCTCGTGACCCACGACCGGTATTTCCTGGACCAGGTGACCAAGTGGACGCTGGAGCTGGACCGCGGCAAGGGCCACCCGCACGAGG
>CAXICH010000082.1:0-8939 GCA_964022245.1 uncultured Alphaproteobacteria bacterium | reverse complement strand
CGTGGCCGAGGCCTGGCGCAACCTGACCGCCGTGGGCAGCCGCCCGATCGCCATCACCGACAACCTCAACTTCGGCAATCCGCAGCGGCCCGAGATCATGGGCCAGATCGTGCGCGCCATCGACGGCATGGCCGAGGCCTGCCGCGAACTGTCCTTCCCCGTCGTCTCGGGCAATGTCAGCCTCTATAACGAGACCAACGGCGTCGCCATTCCGCCGACCCCGACCGTCGGCGCGGTCGGCCTGCTGCCCAACTATGACGTCACCGTCGGCTTTGGCGGCATGACCGAGGGCGAGACCCTGGTCCTGATCGGCGAGACGCGCGGCGAGCTGGGCGCCTCCCTCTATCTGCGCGAAGTGCTGGGCCGCGAGGACGGTGCCCCGCCGCCCGTCGATCTGGCGCTGGAGAAGAAGACCGGCGACTTCGTGCGTGAGCGGATCGAGGCCGGCACCCTGACCTGCGTCCACGACCTGTCCGACGGCGGCCTGATCGGTGCGGCCGCGGACATGGCGCTGGCGTCGGATTGCGGCATCGAGCTGGACGCCACCTCGCCCGAGCACGCCCACATCCTTCTGTTTGCCGAGGATCAGGCCCGCTACCTGGTCGCCGTCGCCGATCCCGCCACCCTGATCGCCGAGGCCCAGGCCGCCGGGCTGCACGCCTCTGTCGTTGGCCGCGCCAGGGGCCGCGACTTCATGTCCGGCGACCTGTTCCGCATTCCCCTCGACCACCTGCGCGAAATGCACGAAGGCTGGATGCCCAACTGGATCGAAGGATAGTCGCCCATGCGCCCGGCCCTGATCGCCCTCCCCGCCCTCGCCCTGGCCCTCGCCGCGTGCGACGGCGGCGGTGATCCGGTCCAGCAGGCCCTGCGCGACGCCTCGGCCGAACGGCACGCGGCGGCGCTCAAGACCACCGAGGAGCAGCAGCGCCAGACTCCGTCCCCGGCCCCCGTCGCGCCCTCTGCCGAGCCGGACCTCGCTTCTGCCCTGATCGCCGACCACGAAGCGGCCATCGCCACGGCCCGCCGGGTGCTGGACCAGTCGCAGGACCCCGACCTCCGCCGTCTGGCCCAGTCCACCCTCGATACGCGCACCACCGAACTCGCCGAGCTGCGCGCCTGGCAGGCAGGGCGGTAGATTCCCTTCGTGCCCCTCTCCCCTTCGCCGCATCAGCCGTCACAATCGGGCTCTAGCCTGACCGCATAAGTCTTCCGGAGCCCTTGCATGCGCCTGCCGTCCCTGTCCCGTCGTCAGATGATGCTGTCCCTTGGCATGGGGGGCGTGGCGCTGTCGGGGGCCCGACAGGCGGTCGCCGATCCGGTCTTCATAGATTACCCCTTCCAGCTGGGCATCGCCGCGGGCGACCCGCTGCCGGACGGCTTCGTCATCTGGACGCGGCTGGCACCCCGCCCGCTCGAGATCGGCCACGGCATGCCCTCAGCCCCCGTGCCGGTGAAGTGGGAGGTCGCCACCGACACCGGCTTTGCCAGCCCCGTCCGCTCCGGCGAGGCCCTGGCGTACCCCGAGCTGGGTCACGCCGTCCATGTCGAGGTCGAGGGCCTCCAGCCCGGCCGTCCCTATTTCTATCGCTTCGTCGCCGGGCGTGAGCGCAGCGCCATCGGCCGCGCCGTGACCGCCCCCGCCGCCGGCACCACCGTCGACCGCGCCCGGTTCGGTGTGCTGGGCTGTCAGGCCTATGAGCAGGGCTTCTACACCGCCCACCGCAAGGCCGCCGACGAGCGCTTCGACTTCATCTACTGCTACGGCGACTACATCTATGAGGGCCGGTCGAGCCGCCTCTACAACGGCTCAGGCGGCACCTTCGAGAACCCCCGCCAGCATCTGGGCGGCGAGGTCTACAGCCTCGACGACTACCGGCGCCGCTATGCCCAGTACAAGATGGACGCCGACCTGCAGGCCTGCCACGCCTCGACCGCCTGGTTCTGCACCTGGGACGACCATGAGATCGACAACAACTGGGTCGCGGCCCTCGATCAGGACGGCACCCCGCCCGAGGTCTTCATGCTGCGCCAGCAGGCTGCCATGCAGGCCTGGTACGAGAATATGCCCGTCCGCCGCTCGGCCTTTCCGAAGGGCGCATCCCTTCAGCTGTACCGTCAGGCGGGCTGGGGCAATCTTCTGGACCTCAACCTGCTGGACACGCGCCAGTACCGCTCCGACCAGCCCTGCGACGACCGCTGGGCCACCACCTGCGCCGGGGTCAGCGACCGCAACGCCCAGGTGCTCGGCGACGCCCAGGAGCAGTGGCTGTACCGCAACCTCGACCGCTCGCAGGCCCGCTGGAAGGTGCTGGCCCAGCAGATCATGCTGATGGATCTCGACCGCAAGGAAGGGCCCGATCTCGGGTTCAACCTCGACACCTGGGCGGGCTATGCCATCCCCCGTCGCCGCCTGCTGGAGCGGGTTCGTGACCGGCGCATCGACAATCTGGTGGTCCTGACCGGCGACGAGCACCAGAACTACGCTGGCGATCTGCACCTCGACGGGCGCGATCCGTCCGGGGCTCCTGTGGCCAGCGAATTCGTCACCACCTCGATCAGCTCCTCGGGGGACGGCACCGACCAGCGCGCCGATGGCCGCCGCTATCTGGAGGACAACCCCTTCCTCAAGTTCAACAATGCCCAGCGGGGCTATGCCGTCTGCGACGTGACCGCCGAGCGCTGGCAAACCGAGTTCAAGGTTCTGGACAAGGTGTCGGACCGGTCCGGCACCCTGTCGACGCGGGCGACCTTCGCTGTCGAGGCCGGCAATCCCCGGGTGGTCGCGGTCTAGGCTTTCGCGGCCCCTGCGCGCAGGCCCCGCTCGGCCAGGGCGACGATCGCCACCCCGCCCATGGTCAGGGCCGCGCCGGTCAGGATCTGGGGCGTCAGCACATCGTCCATCAGTCCCCAGCCGATCAGGATCGACACCACCGGCGTCGCCAGCAGATAGGGCGTCACCCGCCCGGCCTCGCGCCGCTGGACCAGCCAGAAGACGAGGGTGGTGGCGACGACCGACGAGGCCAGCCCGCCCCACAGCACCGAGGCCCAGGCGATCGGCGGGGCGCTCATGGCGGCGGCGATCTGGTCCCGCTCGAAGGCCAGCGAGGCCAGCGCCAGCACCGGCATGGTGACGGCCGCCAGCAGGCCTTGCATCTTCAACGGCGGGATTGAGGTGGTGCGCCGGGCGATGACGGTCGTCAGCGCCCAGGCCGACGCCGCGCCGATGCCGACCAGAATGGCATCCCAGTCGTGCAGGACATTCGGGTCTGCCGACATCCACACCACCCCGACGAAGGCCACCGCCAGCCCGGCCAGCGCCGGCCGCTTCAGCCGCTCACCCAGCAACAGAAAGGCGAACAGGGCGGTGAACGGGATCCACAGCTGGGCCGCCACCGAAACCGGACTGACGTCATCCGCCAGCCAGAAGGCCACATAGATCAAGCCGTAGTGCAGCGGCCCGCCGACCCCCACGATCAGCAGCAGGCTCTTCCAGTTCGGGAAGGGTGGACGGATGAAGGCGGTCAGGCACACGGCCGTCAGGGCGAAGCGCATCGACCCCGTCATCAGCGGCGGCAGGGAGTCGGTCGCCACCTTGGCCGCCGCATTGTTCACGCCCCAGATGACGATCACGGCCACGATGGCCGCGATCTCCAGCAGGCTCAGATTATGGGGAATCAGGGGGCGGGTCTGGGTCACAGGCCGCTCTTGGCACAGTTCCGCCCCGTCCGCCCGTCAACAGCGGTGACGGACGGTTTCAGGGACCTCGACCTAGAAGGGGATGTCGTCGTTGAGGTCGTAGTTTTCCTTCGGGCCCGACGGCTTCGATTGACCGCCCGACGAGAAGCCCGAGCCGTAGTCGTCGTCAGACCCGCGACCCCCGCCGCCGCCCGATCCGCCGCCGTCACCGCGGCCACCCAACATGGTCAGATTGCCGTTGAAGCGCTGGATGACGACCTCGGTCGTATACTTCTCGACGCCGTTCTGTTCGTATTTGCGCGTGGTCAGCGAGCCCTCGATGTAAACCGTCGAGCCCTTCTTGAGGTAATTCTCGGCCACCTTGACGATGTTCTCGTTGAAGATAACCACCTGGTGCCATTCGGTTTTCTCCTTGCGCTCACCAGAGGTCTTGTCGCGCCAGGACTCGGACGTCGCGATCCGCAGATTGCAGACCCGGTCGCCGCTGTTGAGGGTGCGGATCTCGGGATCCTTGCCCAGATTGCCGATCAGAATGACCTTGTTGACGCTGCCCGCCATCTTCCAACTCCGTTTCTCGGACCCCTTCCGGGCCCTTTTGTTCTGTTAATGTTCTCGACCAACGGGTGCCCGGCGTCAAGCCGCGCAGACTATTCTGCCGGTGCGGTCGGGGGATTTTCGGCGACCGCCACGGGGCGCCCTTCCTCGTCGCGCACGATGGCGCCCGGAACGGCCAGCCGACCATCACCGGTGCGGGCCAGGGCAAAGAAGCGAGCCCCCGTCAGGGTCTTGCCGAACTTCACCCCTTGCGGGTCGATGAAAATGAACTGCCCCTGATAGGCCCCGATGATCTCGCGGTTCGATCCGCCCATCCGCAGGAACCGGACCCGCATCTCCTCAAGGCGCGCGGCGCACATTTCGATCTGGGGCTGGTCCTGCGCGACAACATTCAGGCGCGGCTCCTCTCCCTCGGTCTCGCTGGGCACGACATAGTAGCAGACGCCGGGATCATAGGGCGCCTCGAACCCGCTGGTGCAAGCCCCCAGACCGACGGTCGCCCCGCCCAGGATCATGGCTGAAAGGAGCGCTCTCATCCGCCCATCTCCGGGAAGGTGCAGGTCCGTCGGTCCTGCTCGGCGAGGGTGCGGAAATTCGCATTGTCCGAAGACTGTTCCACGCGTCCGGGCACCAGCCGCAGGGTCAGATCGCCCCATCGGCCATAGCGGGCCTCACCGGGCCGGACGCAGGTACCGGAGTACAGAAGCTGCACACAGGCCTCCCGTCCCATGCCACTGGACAGCGAACGCCAGTCTGATCCCGTGTGGCGCAGACAGGCCGCGACCGGGCCCGTGGGGGCTTCGGCGCGCTCGATCGGGGTTTCCACGATCGGGGGAACGTCCTCGACCTCGATCGGCGGCAGGGTCGGCGGCGGGGCCAGGGAGGCAGTCGGCGCCGCGACCAGGGCACCGGTTTCGTCCAGGCCGACATCCAGTGCCTCGGTCGCGAGGCCGTTGCGCTGGGCGCATTGGTCCAGCGTCAGCATCCCCACGAACTGTCCTTCGACAAAGCAGCGCAGCTCGCGCGTCGGCTCCAGCGACTGCGGTTCAGCCACATCGACCTGAAGGTTGCCCCGCGGTCCCTCCGGCGCGTCATCGCCCCCGCCGCGCGTGAAGACCAGCGCCAGCACAATGGCCAGTATGACGGCCAGACCGGCGCCGTTCGCCAGGATGATGCGGTTATCAGGAGGGGTGGCCATGCGGCGGGGCTCGACAGGAACTAGCGAAGGCGACCAATAACCCCGAGCGCCCCTGCGGCGTCAACCGCCTTTGGCCCGATCCGGGTCTCAGCCACCCAGCCGCGACAGCGCCGCCTGATAGTTTGCAATCTGCGCCGTCAGATAGGCGGGGACCGTGCCCGACGTGGCGGGGTTGGTCGAAGCCGGCGCCAGAGAGCGGTAGGCGTCACGCACCGCCTTCATGGCGGCCTGCAGGCGTTCTCCCGATGCGGTGCGGGCGTCCTTGGTCAGCAGACTCAGCGCCTGGGGCAGGTCCAGTCCGAACGTTTTCGGACCGTCCTTCGAGGCCGTCGGTCCGATAAAGCCCGCCGACAGGCCCAGACCAGCCAGGGCATCGCGCCCCGGCTCGCCGGACACCAGAACCGCGCCCTCGCGCCCGTCCCGGGCACTGATGGACAGTCGCTGCACACCGGCCAGCACAGCATTCAGTCCCTCGGGTGCAGTGTCGGCCGTGGCACTTTCGGAGGCGACCGTGACCTTCAGGCGGGCGCCCGACGCCAGTTCGATCTTGCGCGCCAGGGTCTGCAGGGTGTCCCGGGCATCGATGGTCACCGCGACCGCTCGTCCCCCCGAGGCGGGAACGACCGAGAACCGGTCCCCGACCCGAAGCGCAGTGGCATCCACCAGCTTCTTGGACTCGCTCTGGACGATTTCGCCCGACGGAAGGCCCAGCCGGTCCAGCACACTGCTGCCCCCGCTGGCGACGGCCAGCGTCAGGGGTGCGGCCTGCTCGTTCTGTCCCGCCCAGCTGCGGCTCCACTCGACGGAACCGGTCAGCGGATCCACCCGGCTCAGATAGCCCTGTACGGGGGCGTCATCCTCGGCCGACAGTGATCGGGCCGAGGTGCCGGTCATCCACAGCTTGCCGTCCAGCAGTTTGACGTCCGAGACCGCATCCTCGTCCCCGGTGCCGATATAGGTCAGGCGCTCGGCCCCCGAGGCGGTGAGGTCCCCGGACAGGACCGCGACAAAGGCATCAAGCCCGCCGTTGTGGACCTGATTGACGGTGCCGATGTCCAGCGTGGCATTGCGGGTGACGCCGGCGACAATCACCTGCCCCTGATCGATCTCCAGTCCCTTGACCTCGCCATTCATGACGCCGAGGTCGCGCGTCGACAGCAGCTGCGGGGCGCCCCCTGCGCTCAGCTGGAAGCGGCGCACGATCAGGCGACCCTCTTCTTCCCCGGCGGTATAGAGGCTGTTGCCGCTGATCGCGGTGGCCTGGACGGCGTCATCGCCCGAGCTGCCGAACTGGACCGTTCCGTCGACTGTCGCGGTCCAGGCAGCGGTTGGATAGGGCTGGCTGCTGGTGAAGGCCTGCACATAGGAGTCCCAGCCTCCGATCCCCGCGGCACCGGGCATGGCCGACTTCGCGCGCCCTGTCACGATCACCTGGCCCTCCGGGCCGAAGTCCACACCGGTGGCCTCGTCGGCGGCCCGGGCACCACGCCGCTGGGTCCATAACTCCTGGCCGTCCGCGTCATAGAGTGTGACGAAGCTGTCGGCCTCGCCGGCCACATCCCCGCTCTGACCGGGGACCAGGGCTCCGGTCACCGATCCGGCGACCGCGACACGGCCCGCGTCATCGACCGCCAGCGCATAGCCGGAAGCCTGATCGGCGGCCCCTAGCGCCCGGGTGCTGACCACGCGCCCCGCGGAATCCAGCTTGATCAGGGCGACGTCAGACTGACCCTTGATCGGCAGATTGCCCGGCCCCTCCTGCATGTCAGCGACCAGCCACAGGGCGCCGTCCGGCCCCGTAGCGCTGGCCCGGACGGTCTTGATCCCTTCCGGAAGGGGCGTCTGGGACACCCGTCCGTCGACCCATTGCGTCTCGCCGACGCGTGCACTGGCCGGGGTCGCGGCGGTGACGGTATCGGCCTGGAATTTGAGCAGTTCGTGAGCCGCTCCGGTCCCCGTTCCCTGAACCACATAGACGGCATCGGAGGGATCCGGCGCCGAGAAGGACACCGCCTCGGTCGACACACCGCGGACAGCCAGCGACCAGAGGTCCGGGCCCGCCGGCAAGGTCACCGTCCGGCCCCCGACCTGCAGGGTCCGGACCTCGGCGGCCTGTCGCTCGCGTCCGATGCGGGTTTCCAGCCCGGCGGCCTCAAGCCTGTCATTGATGTGGGCCGTTACCGCCCCCAGGGTGCGAGGGGCGCCGCCCATCTCGGACAGGTCGATGCGAACGGTATGGGTGTCGTTCAGCCGTTTGACGTTGATGTCGAAGACCACGTCACCCTCGAACGCGGTCACCGGCGTCGCGATGTCGCCTTCATGAATCGGCGAGGTGATCGATATGGCCGAGTCGCGACGCACACCGGCGCTGGTCTTGCTGATCGACTCGGTGACGCCGGCGACCAGCCGCACATCGCTGAGCGGGGCCGAGGCGACATAGCTGCTGATCTCCTGGAGCCCCTGATCGAACCGCTTGGTAATGAGGGACAGCTCCGTGTTGCTGACGCCCTTGACCCCGGCCCGGTTGGCCAGGGCGTTGAGGCTCTCCAGCCCCTGATACAGCGCGAACAGGCGGCGGTAATCGTCGGACGCCGAGGCGACGTCCAGCCTGGCCGCGGTCTCGTCGATCAGACGTCGCCCGCCCAAAGCCGAGCGGACCAGCGCATCCTGTTCGGGAACCACGGCGCCCGAGGACCACGGCGGCGTCGGCTGGGCCTTCTTGGTCCCGGACGCAGACGTGCCCAGCCCCCCTCCAGACGAGAAGGTCGATGTGCCTCCGAACAGGCCCAGAAGATAGCTGTTGTCGATCATGGCGCGCTCCCCGCCATCCTGACGGCTGCGTCGCAATGAAGCGTTAACGTCCGTCCACGGAACCCCGAATCGCCATAGGGGTTAACGGCACGTTCGCTGAAACGGCCCGATGGAGCTTACGCCCATGGTTGTGTTGAGTAGGCTGCTGTATTCATTCCTGTCCCTGTACGGCTTTACCAGCCGGACCGAGCGGCGGAGCCGGCCGGCCCCGATCCTGATCGGACGGTCCGGCCTGCCCTGACGGGACTGCTCAGGAAAGACCCTAGCTGCGGAACAGCGACAGGATGACCTGCGGCGCCTGGTTGGCGATGGACAGGGCCTGCGCGCCCAGCTGCTGCTGGACCTGAAGGGCCTGAAGCCGGGCGCTTTCCTTGGCCAGATCGGCATCGACAAGGTTCCCGACGCCCGATTCCAGCGTGTCCACCAGCTTGGTGACGAAGACGTTGTGGGCCTCGATCTGCTTGGCCTGCGCCCCGATCTCGCCCAGCGCCGAGTTGAGCGCCGTGATCGAACTGTCCAGCGCCGTCAGGGCATTGGTGGCCCCGGTCAGGGTCAGCAGCGAGTCCGACAGCGACAGGCTGATAATCGAGCCGCTCAGGCTCAGATCCTTGCTGGACAGGGTGATCGACGAGCTGGCATCGGCATTGGCCAGGAATTTGATGCCGTTCGACAGGCT
>CAXICH010000081.1:0-8998 GCA_964022245.1 uncultured Alphaproteobacteria bacterium | reverse complement strand
CCCGGATTTGCGCGGTGTCCAAAGCCGCGGGTCGCTCCTTCGCCTGAACGAGCTTTATCCAGACGGGTTGACGGGCTCCCAACAGGGGGTCCGCCTGGAAAGCGCGTTTACGGAGACGCATTATGGCGACCGGTACGGTCAAATGGTTCAACCCCACCAAGGGGTACGGTTTCATCCAGCCTGATGGCGGCGGCAGCGACGTGTTCGTTCACGTCACCGCAGTTCAGCAGGCCGGCCTGACGGGCCTGGATGACAATGCCAAGGTCGAGTACGAGCTGGAATCCCAGCGCGGCAAGACCTCGGCGGTGGGCCTCAAGCTCCTCTAGGAGCGACTGAGGTTTCAGACCTTCGCGGGCGCGGACTCTTCGGGGTCCGCGCCCGTTTCAATTGCGCGGACGGTCCGCGGCCTCGACGGGCACCATGACCGGGCCGGCGGGCGGCGTCAGACGGCTTGCGCGCTGGGCCAGCACGACGCCGATCAGCACCAGCACCCCGCCGATCGCCTGCACCGGGGTCAGGGCCTCGGCAAAGATCCACCAGCCCAGCAGGGCCGCGACCACCGGCTGGATCAGGATGGTGACGGCGGTCACCGAGGTCGGCAGCCGCCCGAGCGCCCAGGCCACGCCGCCCTGCCCCACCACATGCATCAGGCCCAGACCCGCGCAGGCCAGCCAGCCGCCGGGACCGGCGGGAATGATATCCTCGCCCAGCGCCAGCGCGACCGCGAGCAGTAGCGGCGTGCCGACCAGCGTCGCCCAGAAGGTCACCCTGAGCGCGCCCGCCGTGCGCCGCGCGGCCTTCACGGCCAGAAAATAGGCGGCGTACCAGACCGCCACCGACAGGGAAAACAGGTCGCCCAGCAGCGGGTTGGTGCCCTGCCCGCCATCCGCACCAGCGGCCATGGCAAAGGCGCCGGCGACCGCCAGCCCCAGCGCGAGGACGAAGCTGCGGCCCGGGCGCTGCTTCCAGACGATCCAGGCGAACAGGGTCACGACCACCGGCGTGAGGTTACACAGCACCGTGGCATTGGCGACCGAGGTCATGACGATGCCGTAGTGCCAGAAGGCCAGATCCAGCACGAAGAACAGCCCGGCCAGCAGCATCCAGCGCGAGGGCGTGCCCAACCCCCGGCCCTGCCCGCTCCGCTGCGTGGCGGTCAGCAGGGTCAGGAGCGGCAGGGCGAACAGGAACCGCCAGAAGCCCGCCGCCGCCGGGCCTGTCTCGGTCAGACGCACGAGGATGGGGGCCAGCCCCAGCACCATGGCGGCCAGGACCAGCACGGCCAGCGGAAAGCCGGCATGGCGGGTCAGGGCGACGACGAAGACCGGGGCGCGGATCATGGCGCCCTCTATCCCTTCTCATCGGGGCCGGGAAGGCGCTATCAGGAGGGATGACCGCTCCGCTTCCCGACGCCGGCCAGAACTGGGTCGACCGCCATGCGCCCGAGGGGCTGAAGCCGTGGCTGAAGCTGGGGCGGTTCGACCGGCCCGTCGGCATCTGGCTGCTGCTGCTGCCCGGCTGGCAGGGGATCGCCCTGGCAGTCGGTTCGCTGGAGCCGGACGCGCCGCCGCTGGTGCTGGTCTGGCTTATCCTCGCGTTCGCGGTGGGGGCCTGTCTGATGCGGGCGGCGGGCTGTGCCTTCAACGACATCGTCGACCGCGACATCGACGCCAAAGTGGCCCGCACGGCGGCCCGGCCGGTCGCCTCGGGGCAGATTTCGGTCAAAGGCGCATGGGCCTTTGTCATCGGCTGCTGCCTGATCAGCCTGCTGATCCTGCTGACGCTGAACCTGACGGCGGTCCTGCTGGGTGTGGCGTCGCTGGCGCTGGTCGCCGCCTATCCCTTCATGAAACGCATAACCTGGTGGCCGCAGGCGTGGCTGGGCCTGACCTTCAACTGGGGCGCGCTGATGGGGTTCGCAGCGGCCCTGTCCGGGTCGTTCCTGCTCGCATGGTACCGTGAGGCCACCACGGTGGAAATCTGCGGCACCAACTGGACCATCCACCCGTGCACGATCGCTTACAGCGCGAGGCTGATCGATCTGTGGCCGACGGCCCTTCTTCTGTACCTCGGCGGGGTCTTCTGGACGCTGGGCTATGACACCATCTACGCCCTGCAGGACATCGAGGACGATGCGCTTGCGGGGGTGAAGTCATCCGCCCGGCGGCTGGGCGGCAAGGTCCGCGCTGGCGTGGCCTTTTTCTATCTGATCGCCGCGATCCTTTCGGCCGGTGCGGCGGCGGTCGGCGGGCTGTCGCCGCTGTTCTGGGTCGGCTGGCTGGCCTTCGCGGCGCATCTGGTCTGGCAGGTCCGCAACGTCCGGGGCGACGATCCGCAAGGCGCGCTGAGGCTGTTCAAGTCCAACCGCGAGGCCGGTGTGCTGTTGTTGATCGCCCTGGGCCTTGGGACGGTCCCGATCGGTGTCTAGACTGGCGTCAACCAAGGAGTTTTCCATGCGTCCCTCCCCGACCCATACCCTCCGACTGTCGCTGATCCTGCTGGCCCTACCGCTGGGGCTGGCGGCGTGTAACCGCGACCGGGATGAGCCCGCCCCGGCCGAGGTCGCCGCCGAAACCGGGACATCGGCACAGGAGACGCCGGCCCCCTCGCCCTCGAACCTGACGTTCGCGGACAAGACCGAGCACGCCGCCGTCTCCCTGACCCTGCCCGAGGGCATCAAGGTCGAGCCCGACCTGCACGCCCGCACCTATGCCGAAGAGGTCCGCAGCCTTCGTCAGTTCGAAGAGGGCGCGCTTGCGGCCCGCACCGAAGCCGAGGGCGACGAGGGCATGCCGCCGTTTGAAAAGACCGTGACGGTCACCGTCGCCGGCCAGACCGACCGCCTGTTCAGCCTCAGGCGTGAGGCCTTTGACTATTCGGGCGGAGCGCACCCCAACACCCTGACGACCGGCATCGTCTGGGACCGGTCGCTGAAGCGCATGATCGGGGCGCCGGAGTTGTTCCGGAAGGGGGCGGATCTGACGGCGCTCGACGAGACCCTCTGTACGGCGGTCAATGCCGCCCGCCGCGCCCGGGTGCCGGATGCCCGGACGATAACCCTGGGCGGCCGCGATGGCTGGTCCTGTCCCCGCGCGTCCGAGACCCCCTTTGTGCTGGCGCCGGGCGATCAGGCGGGCAAGGCGGGCGGTCTGATCTTCCTGATCGGCCCCTATCAGGTCGGGCCGGGCGTCGAGGGTGGCTATGAGATCGCCATCCCCCAGAGCGCCTTCAAGAGCGTGATCGCCACCGCCTATGCCGGCGAGTTCGCGGGCCAGCCGCGGCGGACGGGGGACGTCACGCCGCGCTGACGTCGCGCCTACTCGGCGAGGAAGCGGTCGACGATCTCGCTGAATCGCTCCGGCTGGTCGGCCATGATGAAGTGGCGGCTGTCGTCGACCCGGATCAGCGTCACGCCCGGCAGGGTGGCATATTCACGCTGCCACAGGGCATCGGCCATGGCGGCGGGCGCTCCGCCGTTCGCATCCGAGGCATAGACGGCCCAGACCGGCGTGGTCATGGCGGCGAGGCCGGGACGAAGGTCGGTCAGCATCACCTCGCGGATCGCGACAGCGAGCGCCTGCCGGTCCGAGGCCATGCCCCATTCGACCATGGCGGCACGGGTCGCGGGATCGTTGACATAGCCGACGGCGCCCTGCGTCTGGTTGGCGCGGAAGGTGGCGTCATCGGCGGACAGGGTGGCCGCCGCCGCTTGTTCGGCAAAGGGTCGCGCCGTGTCGACCGTGACCTGCGGGCCGAACAGGGCCGAGAAGAAGGGCAGGCTGTCGACGCTCATCACCTTGCCGACGAGGGCGGGGTACTGCTGGGCCAGCATCAGGGCACTCATCCCGCCCATGGAGTGACCGATGACGGCGGGGGCCTCAAGACCGGCCGCGACGATATAGCGGGCCAGTTCATCGATGACCGGCTGGACGAAGGGCCCGTCGCCGTGGGCCCAGGGCTCACCCGCGAACCCGGCCAACTGGACCATATGGACGCGGTGGGTGGCGGAAAGCCGCTCGGCCTCGGCCCGCCAGACCTCGCGCGAGGAGGCATAGCCCGGGATGAAGATGACGTCGGGGCCCTCGCCCAGCACCTCGACCGACAGGCGGTCCGAGGTGAAGGCGGGTGCGGTTTGCGCGGCGGCCAGGCGCGGCGCGATCAGGCTGAGGACGCCCCCGGCCAGCAGCAGGGCCGAGGCGAGGACCAGGGCGTGCAGGATCGAACGCCCCGAAAGGGAACGGAAATTGTGCATGGGATTGTCCTTGGAGTGAGCCCGAACGATCAGGCGTGCGGGTTTTCGAAGATGTCTTCCACCGGGCGGTCGAACACTACGGCACTGCGATAGGCGAGGTCGAGCGAGGGGTCATGCTTCTCGGTCTCGAGCGCATTGACCGCCTGCCGCGAGACCCCCAGTTCCTGGCCCAGCTGTTCCTGGGTCCAGCCGCGCTCGACGCGCAGCAGTTTGAGGCGGTTCTTCATCAGCGGCTGCTCCGGATGAACACCGGCATGAAGCCCATCAGCGCCCAGAACACGACATAGACCCACCAGCCCTCGATGTGCGGAGCCTCGGCGAACTTCTCGGCGAAGCCCCAGAAGACGCTGAGGGCGAAGGTCATGCCGGCGGCGAGGATGAAGCGTTTGGCCGTGACGCCGGCGACGAATTCGTCGCTGTCGCGGATGAAGGCCAGGGTCGCCCAGATCTGGCCCGCCACCGGGGCCGCGACCGCCGCCGCCAGCACCCAGCCGCTGACCCCGCCGATGGCGTCCAGCGCGCCGCTCACGGCGAGAACGAGGGCGACGACATAGCCCAGCATGAAGAATACGGTTCGAAAGGTGTAGGCCTTGGCAGCAGATGTCATGTCATGTCCTCCTGACTGAATGTAAGGATTACCTTACACCTATTTCATGTCATGTCAACCTGACTTTTCGTCAGGATCGCCTGACGTCGAGCCGGCCTTTGTCCGTTGCCGAAAAGGACGGTAGACTGGGCCATGCCCGCCGCTCCGCGCATTGCTCCCCAACAGCTGTTTCAACCCGAGGACTGGGCGCCGTTCCAGTCGCGCAGAGCCGTGGCCGGGCCGCTGCTGGTGCTGCATTGCTGGGGCGTGATCGCGCTGGCGGTGGCGCTGGGAATCTGGATCCCATGGCTGATCCCGCTCAGCATCATGATCATCGGCACGCGCCAGCTGGGGCTGGCCATATTGATGCACGAGGCGGCGCATGGCGGGCTGTCGCGGAATCTGTCGCTCAATGATTTTCTCGGCCACTGGCTGTGTGCCGTGCCGGTGGGGGCGTCGCTGGACAAGTACCGCCCCTATCATCTGGCCCACCACCGTTTTGCCCAGCAGGCCGAGGACCCGGACCTGATCCTGTCGGCCCCCTTCCCCGTCAGCCCGGCCTCCTTGCGGCGCAAACTGATCCGCGACCTGACCGGCCAGACCTTCTTCAAGCAGAGGGTGCTGTTGCCGATGGCGGCCATGAAGGAGTCGCGCGCTCAAGCAGCGAGGCTCCGCGAGCCGAGCGATAGCGCACCAAACACAGATGACCACGCGTATGAGGCCATCGTCACAGGCAGGTCCGTCCTGCCTTTCCTGCTGTTCAACCTCGCCCTGCTGACGGGGTTTGTGGCGGCGGGGGTCTGGTGGGCCTTCTTCGTGCTGTGGCTGCTGCCGATGGCGACCTGGTTTCCGATGGTCACCCGCATCCGCAACATCGCCGAACACGCCTGTGTCGAGGGCTCGGCCCGGGACGCCTTCCGCGCCGCCCGCACAACCCGCGCCAACTGGATGGAGCGCGCCTTCATCGCCCCCTACTGGGTCAATTTCCACGCCGAACATCACCTGTTCATGCACGTGCCCTGCTGGAAGCTGCCAGCCCTCCACCGCGCCGTCCACGCCCGCCCCGAGGGCGCGCGAATGGAGGTGGCGGGGGGCTATGCGGAGGTGATGAGAGCGGCGACGGGCAAAGCCGACATCGCGAGCGCCGGCTAGCGGCGAGATTTCAGCAGCGCATGGCCGGCTTCGGTCCATTCGCCGCCCCGATGATTGATCGTGACCAGCCCGTACGCAGCCAGAGCATCGACGGCCTGTTCGCCAGCACTCATGCACATGTGGTCCAGTCCGGCGTCCTCAGGTGTCGTGAGATACTGATCGCACATCCAGGCCAGGCAACGCAGAAGGTGGAGTTCGTTCGCGGTCATCAGGGCATAATGCGCCGATCGCCGACGCCCGCAACGGGCCGGAGGCGCAGACGGCACCGGTCTCATCGTCTCCACTGGTCGATGCCGCTCGGAGCGCCTATCTTCACTCCATGACCCGCCCCCTGATCCTGTCCGGCCTCGTCGCTGGTCTGGCCCTGACCGGAGCGACGGCGGCCGAGGCGCAGAGCCTGCCGCCGCCCTATAGTGCGCCGCCGCCGCGCGCGGGGGCCCTGCCGCCGCCCGGAGGCTATGCGGCCGAGCGTCACCGCTATGAGATCGACCGGCTGCGAACCGGCGCCGACCTGCGTCAGGCCGAGGCCGAGCGGGGCCGGGCCGAGACGGCGCGGGTGGTCGCCGATCTGGAGCGCCAGCGGCAGACGCCGGCGCTCACGCCGCCTGTGGCCGTGCCGCCCGGCACACCCGCCCGGGCCCGCGCCCGCCGCGAGGAAGTCGAGGCCCGCACAGGCGGCATCGACCGCTGGCTGGACGGGCAAGACTGATCGCCTGATCCACGCATCCCTTTCCCCCGACCGGCGTTCGCCGTTAAGCTGAGTCAGGGATCAAGGGAGGGCATCATGCGCTGGAGAGGCGGACAACGCGGCGGCGGCGGGATCGAGGATCGGCGCGGCATGGGTGCGGGCGGCATCGCCGGGGGCGGGCTGGGCGTCATGGTGCTGGCGGCCATCGGCTATCTGGTCTTTGGCATCTCCCCGGAAACCACCACCCAGATCGCGACCCAACTGGGCGCTGCCGGATCGCAGGCCGAGGGCGAACGCGGCACCCCCGAGGACGATGCGGGCCTGTTCGTCGATGTCATCGGCGGCAATGTGAATGCCGTCTGGTTGGACCTGCTGATGGGCTATCGCGCGCCGACTGTGGTGCTTTACGAGGTCGGGACCGGCACCGGCTGCGGCTTTGGTCAGGCGGCCATGGGGCCGTTTTATTGTCCGGCCGATCAGACCGTCTATCTGGATCTGGGCTTCTGGCAGCAGATGCAGACCCAGCTGGGCGCGTCGGGCGCGGATTTTGCCAAGGCCTATGTCATCGCCCATGAGTTCGGCCACCATGTCCAGACGCTGACGGGGGCTTCGGACGACGTGCGGCGGGCGCAGGCGCAGGCCACCAGCCAGGCCGAGGCCAACCGGTTCTCCGTCGCGCTGGAGTTGCAGGCCGACTGCTACGCCGGGGTCTGGGCGGCCAATGCCGCGCGCCTGTCGGGCGGCGAGGTGGCGCTCCGGCCCGGTGATCTGGAAGAGGGCCTGAAGACCGCCGCGGCTATCGGCGACGATGCCCTGCAGCAACGCGGAGGGGGTCGCGTGTCGCCCGACAGCTTCACCCACGGATCGTCGGAACAGCGGGTCGAATGGCTGCGGCGCGGCTATGAGACCGGCGACCCGGCGGCGTGTGACACCTTCCGGGGCTACTGAACCACGGTCAGATCCAGCTGGGCGGAGCGGTAGAGGGCGCCGCCGCCGATATCCAGAAGCAGGCCCTGATCCCGGAAGGCGGCCATGCCGAGCAGGGCCTCGGGGATGCCCGGCATGCCGACCGCGCCATAGACCGGCACATCGACCTCGCGGAAGGTGCGGCCGACGGCGCGGAGGCGCGCGACCGTGAGGATGTCGGCGGTGATCTGGCCGCCCAGCACCAGACTTTCGCCGGTCCCGGCCGGCCGGCCGTCGAGAATGCCGGCGGCCTCGGCAGCGGGCTGGCTGAGGCTGAGGATGGAGGAGGCGCCGGTGTCGACCACGGCGTCCAGCGTATGGCCCTCGACCTCGACCGGAGTGACCAGGGCGGTGCCGCGCCGGCGCACGGCCACCCGGCTCCAGCGCGCGTCGTGGACCACGGCCGCGCGGTCCAGGAGGCGCATGCGGCGGTCGACCAGATCGACCTCGAGCGCCAGAAGTTTCAGCAGGTCCTGTCCCAGGATCAGCGGGGCGGACAGGCCCGCCTCGTCCGCCAGCGGGCCGAGATCGAGAATGGCGCAGCGCAGGCCGCTGAGGGACAGGCCATCCATCCCGATATCCAGCCGCACGCCCTTGCCCATCTGGGGCTGGCCGCCGACGCCGTAGGCCACCAGCGGAATGTCGAACAGCGGGCGCGGGCCCAGCCCGGCCTCGATGGCCGCATGGAACCCCTTGTCGATCACCGAATACTGGGCACCGCTGTCAATCAGCGCATTGACCGTCTGGCCGGCGATGCGGACCGGGATGGTGGGACTGATCACCCGGGCGGCGAAGTCGATCCACGGCGTGGTCGGGCCGGCGGCAAAGGCCAGGTCCGGCGCGCGCCACAGGACATGTTCCTTCAGCCACCAGCCACCCCCGAGGGCGCCGGCGATCACACCTGTCCGGATCAGGAGACTGCGACGGTTCATGCCCGCCTGTTTGGCCTGAACGCGCCCCTGTGACCAGAGACGATCAGCCGCCCGTGGATGCGCCCTGGGGTCGCGGACGGTTCTGCATGGCGCCGGTCATGGGGATGAAGAACACCCCGACATCGCGGCGCGAGCGCACCCGACCGTCGGCGTCCTTGGTATAGACATACAGCACCTGGCCCCGGCGGAAGGGCTGGCCGATCGGGATGATCAGCTTGCCGCCCGGCTTCAGCTGGCGGAACAGTTCGGGCGGGGCGTACTGGGCGACGCAGGTCAGCATGATGGTGTCGAAGCCGCCCTCGACCTCGGGCCAGCCAAAATAGCCGTCTCCCACGCGGGCGTGGACGTTGTCATAGCCGAGCGGCTTGAAGATCTTGCTGACCGCATGGCCGACCGGCTGGATGATCTCGATGGTGTAGGAA
>CAXICH010000080.1:0-9018 GCA_964022245.1 uncultured Alphaproteobacteria bacterium | reverse complement strand
GGCGTGATCGGCTCGATATAGGTGGCGTCGGCCACCTCCGGGTCGGTCATGATGGTGGCGGGGTTCGAGTTCACCAGAATGACCCGGTAGCCCTCGGCCTTCAACGCCTTGCAGGCCTGCACGCCCGAATAGTCGAACTCGCAGGCCTGACCGATGATGATCGGCCCGGCGCCGATGATCAGGATCGACTGGATGTCTGTGCGTCTGGGCATCGCGGGCCTCTTCTTGTCAGTTCGTCACGACCGCACACTCCCAGCCGTCATAGTCCAGCTGGAAGGCCGCGGCCCAGGATTGCATCATGGCAGAGACGGGCGCGAACGAGGCTTCGTCCACCGCCATGGTCGTCTCCAGAACGGTCGAGTCGTCAGCCCCGCGCGTGATGAAGCCGGCGCGGCGGGCGACCTCGTTCAGGTCGTCGTGGTCACCCTCGCCGTAGAAGTAGAACAGGGTGTGGCGCGGGGTCAGGCCGCTGTCGCCCTGCTCCGCGAGGGCCGCCCGGATCATGGCATCACGCTCGTCATGCGGGATATCGGCAGCGGTCACGAAGGGCCTGTCCTCTGGCGCGCGAAGACGCGCCACGGGCGGGGCCCGGCGCGGTCGCATCTGGTTGTCGGTTAAGCGGCCGGTCTAAAGACGCAGAGGCCCGCTAGCAAGGGCTGATTCAGCTGTCCGCACGATCTGTCCGCGCCAGCCATCCGGGCAGTTCTTCGAAGCGGGCCAGGGTGACGTAGCGCGGGTGGCCTTCGGGGGCGTCGGCCAGTTCGTGGGCCCAGGTGACCTCATAGGGAATGTGCACCCCCCAGGCGCCGGCCTCGAGCGCGGGCAACACGTCCGAACGCATGGAATTGCCGACCATGACCCCCTCCTCCGGACCGGTCCCGTGGCGGGCGAACACCCGTTCGTATGTGGAGCGGTCTTTTTCCGAGACGATCTCGACGCCCGAGAACAGCTCGCCGAGGCCCGAGGCCGCCAGCTTGCGCTCCTGATCCATCAGGTCGCCCTTGGTCACCAGCACCAGCCGGTAGGTGTCGGTCAACTGCGCCAGGGTTTCGGCCACGCCGGGCAGGGTTTCGACCGGGTGGGCCAGCATCTCCCGTCCGGCGGCCAGAATCTCGCGGATGGCCGAGGACGGAGGATCGCCCTCGCACAACTCCATCGCCGTCTCGATCATCGACAGGGTGAAGCCCTTCACCCCATAGCCATAGAGGCGCAGGTTGCGGCGCTCGACCTCGGCCAGCCTGTGCGCGATCACCGCATTGTCGTGATCGGTCAGAAGGTCGAGAAAGCGGGCCTGGGTGAGGCGAAAGATCGTCTCGTTGTGCCAGAGGGTGTCGTCGGCATCGAGGCCGAGGGTGGTGATGCGCATGGCGCGCTGCCTAACACCGGAATCAGGCGTTTGGGAGAGGCGATGAGCGAGACATCTGCGGTGGTGATTGGCGCGTCGGGCGGCATTGGCGGTGCACTCGTCCGCCTGCTGGAGGCTGCGGGCGACCATGCGGTCGTCCACGCCCTGTCCCGGTCGGGCACAGGGCTGGATCTGGAGGATGAGGAGTCTGTCGCAGCGGCCACATCGCAAATCGCCGAGGGGCCGCCCCCGGCCCTCGTGATCGTGGCCACGGGTGTCCTGCACGGCGCCCATCAGCCCGAGCGCAGTTATCGCGCCCTGTCGGCCGAGCACCTGATGCGCGACTACCGGCTGAATGCCATCGGCCCGGCGCTGGTCGCCAAACATGTCCTGCCCCTGATGCCGCGCCAGAGCCGGGGTCTGTTCGCTGCCCTCTCGGCGCGGGTGGGGTCGATCGGCGACAACCGGCTGGGGGGCTGGCACGCCTATCGCGCGTCCAAGGCGGCGCTGAACATGCTGATCCGAAATCTGGCCATTGAGCACGGCCGGACGCACAAGGCGGGGATTGTCGTCGGCCTGCACCCCGGCACGGTGGCGACCGACCTGAGCGCGCCCTTCCAGGCCGGGGTCGCGCCGGAAAAGCTGTTCACGCCAGAGCATTCCGCAGCGGCCTTGTTGTCGGTCATCGACGGGCTGGAACCCGCAGACAGCGGGGGCGTGTTCGGGTGGGACGGCCAGCGCATCCCCGCCTGAGCGGACCGCATGGTGAACGGGCGCTTCACCGCCTTTGTTGAGGCTCCGTAGACAATCCGGGGCGCACCCTGCAGGCGTCGGGGACCGACTGTCACCTGGAGGTGGCCCATGCGGACCTTTCCTTATGACCCGGCGGGAACCGGCGGGTTCACAGATGAGACCATGGCGGGCGCGGCGGGCGCGTCTCAGCCGCCGCTGCATTTCGGTGCCCAGCAGGCGAACTTTGAACTGGTCACGCGCGGACGCCGGGGCCTGGCGGTCAGCCTGATCGCCCAGGATATTGTCGCCCTCGACAGCGGCCAGGCGGTGTCCCGCCGCGTGCGCCGGATCATCCGACACACGGGGGGTGAGGCCGGCCTCAACCTCTTCGGGCGCGGCACGCTGGAAGGGGCCGACCTCCGCCGGATCGATCTTCTGACCCTTCGGATCGGGATCGATCTGCTGCGTCGCACGCCGGGGCTGACGGGTGTTCTGCCGGTCTTCTGGCGGACGCTGGCCACCAGTCACGGCCGCTTCGCCCTTCTGTATGCCGGGACCAATGACGAGACCCGCCCCGCCGGCCTGTCGATGGAGATCATGGGGGGCACGGAGACCTTACGTCTCGAGGCGGTGGCCGAGGTCATTGAACAGTTCCAGTCCGGCCCGATCGGCATGATCCTGCACGCTGCGCCCGACATGGGCATTGTCCGTCAGGCGGTTCAGGCGGGGGCGTCCTGCCTGTGTCTCGATTTTGCCGGGGTGGATCACCTGTCGCCCGAGGGCAAGGCCGGGGCCCGGGATCTGATCGCGACGGCCCGGCAGGTGGCGCCGACGGTGCTGCTGGTCAATCTGAAGCCGGAGTGGGCCCCCGCGGCACACGAGGCCGGGGCCACCCACGCCGTCCTTGCCCCCATGGAACCGCTCAGCCTGTAGCGGCAGAGGTTGACCGGATCGGGGATGGCCCCTAACACCCGGCCGCTTCCGGACCCCGTCGACACGCGACGGGTGCACGGGGGCGAACTCCGCGATAGGATGCCGCCATGACCCGAACCCTTCCCGGCGTAACCGGCGTGCTGGCGCTTGCTGACGGCACCATCCTGCAGGGCCTTGGATGCGGGGCCGAAGGATCGGCGCTGGGCGAGGTCGTCTTCAACACCGCCATGACGGGCTATCAGGAGATCCTGACCGACCCGTCGTACATGAGCCAGATCCTGGCCTTCACCTTTCCGCATGTCGGCAATGTCGGGGTGAATGGCGAGGACGTCGAACAGATGGGGGAGAGCGCAGCCACCTCGGCGCGCGGGGCCATCTTCCGTGACGTACCGACGACGCCGGCGAACTGGCGGGCGGGCCAGTCCTTCGACGACTGGATGAAGAGCCGCAATGTGGTCGGCCTGGCCGGAGTCGATACCCGGGCCCTGACGGCCCGGATCCGCGAAAGCGGCGCGCCCCATGCCGTCATCGCCCACAGCGCCGACGGGCGCTTCGATCTGGACGCCCTCGTTGACCAGGCCCGCGCCTGGCAGGGTCTGGTCGGTCTGGATCTGGCCAGGGACGCCTCGACGTTGCAAGCCTTCGACTGGGATCAGGGCCTGTGGGACTGGCCCGAGGGCTATCCGCGTGTCGCAGCCGCCGACAAGTCGGTCGTGGTCATCGACTATGGCGTCAAGAAGAACATCCTGCGGGCGCTGGCTTCTACGGGTGCGAAGATCACGGTCGTTCCCGCGACCACGTCGGCCGAGGATATCCTGGCCCGCAAGCCCGACGGCGTGGTGCTGTCGAACGGCCCGGGCGACCCGGCGGCCACCGGCGAATATGCGGTGCCCGAGATTCGCAAGCTCGTCGCGTCCGGTACGCCGCTGATGGGCATTTGTCTCGGCCACCAGATGCTGGCGCTGGCCATGGGCGCGAAAACGGTCAAGATGGATCAGGGCCATCACGGCGCCAACCATCCGGTCAAGGACCTGACCACAGGGAAGGTCGAAATCGTGTCCATGAATCACGGATTTACCGTCGATCGCGACAGCCTGCCGGACGCGGTGACCGAAACCCACGTCAGCCTGTTCGACGGCACCAACTGCGGCATCGCGCTGAAGGACAGGCCGGTGTTCAGCGTTCAGCATCACCCCGAGGCCAGTCCCGGGCCGACGGACAGCCTGTATCTGTTCGGGCGGTTCGCAGACCTGATGAAGGCCGGAGCGTGAGCTGGGTCCCCCCGTCGACCTTTGTCGAGAAGCTGAAGCGACTGTTCTTCAGCCCCCGGCAGGAGCTGGACCGGATCGTCGCCCGCGAACTACGCAAGGGCGAGACGGAGATCCACCTGCTGCCGCAGCTGGTCGATCCCGCCCGGATCGCCATTGACGTGGGCGCCAACCGCGGCGTCTGGACCCGGCAGTTGGCGGCCCTGTGTCCCGAGGTTCACGCCTTCGAGCCCAATCCCAAGATCTTTGCCATTCTGGACGCCGCCCGGCCCGCCAATGCCGTGACCTATCCGCTGGCCCTGTCGGACAGGGACGGCGGGTCGTCGCTCTATGTGCCGCGATCGGCGCGGGGCTATTCGAACCAGCGGGCGACGCTGGTGCCGGATCAGCAGCCGGGGGTCGAGACCGGGGTCGTGGATGTCGAGACTGTCCGCCTCGACGACCTCGACCTTCCGCCCTGCGGCTTCATCAAGATCGACGTCGAGGGTCATGAGGCGGCCGTGCTGGCCGGCGCCCGCGCGACGCTGATGCGGGACCGCCCCACCCTGCTGATCGAGATCGAGGAACGCCACACCGGTGTGCCCATCGAGCAGGCCATCGCCGATGTCGTGGCCATGGGCTATGATGCCTTCTTCCTTGAAGGGGGTCAGCTGACCGGCATCGCGGCGTTTGACCCGGATCGTCAGCATCGTCAGGCCGTGGACACGCTTGATTATGTTTACAATTTCATCTTCAAGGCGAAAGATATCAGCCAAGGCACCCCTTGAAATTCGACGAACGATTCATCGAGGAGCTGAAGTCCCGGCTGCGGCCGTCGGACGTGATCGGCCGCACGGTGAAGCTGAAGCGGCAGGGCCGCGAGTTCGCCGGCCTGTCGCCCTTCACCAAGGAGAAGTCGCCGTCCTTCTTCGTCAATGACGAGAAGGGCTTCTTCCACGACTTCAGCTCGGGCAAGCACGGCGACATCATCAGCTTCCTGCAGGAAACCGAGCGGCTGAGCTTCGTCGAGGCGGTCGAGCGGCTGGCCAATGAGGCGGGCCTGGCCCTACCCGCGCCAGACCCCCGGGCCGCCGCCCAGGAACAGCGGCGCAGCACCCTGTTCGACTGGACCGAGCTGGCCATGAAATGGTTCTCGGCCAATCTGCGCCGGTCAGTGGGTACGGGGACACGCGAGTATCTGAAGAAGCGGGGCCTGCCCGAGGACCAGTGGGAGCGGTTCGGCCTGGGCTATGCGCCCAATGATCGCGAGGGGCTCAAGAGCGCCCTGATCCAGAAGGGCGCGACGCCCGGCGATCTGGTCGAGGCGGGCCTGTTGATCTCGCCAGAGGGCGGGGGGGCCCCCTACGATCGGTTCCGCGACCGGCTGATCTTTCCCATCCTGGACGACCGGGGCCGGGTGGTCAGCTTCGGCGGCCGGGCGATGAACCCCGACGACCGGGCCAAATATCTGAATGGCCCGGAAAGCCCGCTGTTTCACAAGGGGGCGACCCTTTATGGCATGCCCGAGGCCCGCAAACTGCTGGGCACCTCGAAACAGGCCAGTCTTGTGGTGGTCGAGGGCTATATGGATGTGATCGCCTGTCAGCGGGCGGGCATTCCGGCGGTCGCCCCCATGGGCACGGCCCTGACCGAAGAGCAGATGGCGCGGTTGTGGCGAGTCACGCCAGAGCCCGTGTTGTGCTTCGACGGCGACGGTGCCGGGCAACGCGCCGCCGGACGCGCGGTCGAACGCGCCCTGCCCCTGCTGAAGCCGGGGCGTACGTTCCAGTTTGCCACCCTGCCCGCGGGCCAAGACCCTGATGACCTCATGCGCGAGCGCGGGCCTTCGCAGCTGAGGGAACTTCTGAGCAAAGAAAACGCCATGCCGTTTGCTCAGGCTCTGTTCAATAAAGAACGCGCTGAAATTGGCGAACTCGATACGCCTGACCGAGAGGCTAGCCTCATCAGTGCGTTGCGGAAATCTGCGGCAACTATCACAGATCCAGATCTCTCTCGCGCCTACAAGAATTATCTGACCTCCGCATACTACCAGCTCCTTCGGCCCTCCGAGGCCGAAAAGCGAGAAGCCGGTCGGGTAATCTACCGGGATAGACGGGCGCGGAAGGCAGCCCCCGTCATGGACCAGACGCCAGAGGCTAAGGCTGGCACTGCTGTCCTTTCCCAAACTCCAATCCCTCTTGTTGCCGCCATAGTTGAGGGCCTCATTCGAAATCCCGATATCCTATTCGAGAGGTCCGAACTTCTGGAAAATCAAGGATTTGGAGACCCCAAGATCGACCGCCTCATTACTGATATGGTTCGCCTGTCATTCGACAGAAGTTCGCTGGACAATAGCCTTTTTAGGTCGCGGCTCGTGGCCTTGGGGCATGAGGAGACGCTTAAGCTGGTCGACAGAGTTGCCTCCGTGTCGCATGCCCCCTTCCTAGAACTGGACGCGAGTTGGGACGTGATTGAGAGCAGTCTCTCGAAAGCGATCTCAGAAGCATTGAACACGCAGGCGTACGAGCGAGCGCTCGACGAAATGAAGACTGAAAACCGCTATGATTGGCCTAGCTTCTATCGCCTGAAGTCCGCGCGCGATGCCGCAAGGAAGCGTATCCTTAGTGGCGCCATCTGGGAGACGCCTCTTGGAGAGGGTGAGTTCGTAGACAGCGAAACTACTTTGCACTGAGACACTCCCAGTCCCGGTTTCAGCTTCCCCAACCCCTGTTGGAACTAGCCCTCTGCTGGAGCCTGCCTTTCCTCTCGCTCGATGGGGCCTCTTTGTGACGTCTATTGAGGACGCGCCGCTACACCTCTTCCCTTGACTCTGTCGCGCTTCGTCGCCATCTGGCCCAATCGGGTTACGAGGCCCTGTTGCACGAGGTCGAGAAGGCGGCGGCAAAGTCCGGCGCGCCCTTCCTGGCAGAAGACCTGCCCCTCGGCGAGGCACGGACCCTTTGGTCGCAGGCGTTCGACGCCCTGACGCGGATTGCCGCGCTGGAGCGGGCGCTGGCCATGGCGAAGTCGGAGGCCCATCGGGCGTTCGACAGCTCTGCCTTCACGCAGTTGAAGGCGGAGCGCGATGCCCTGCGGCGTGCGATCAAGTCGGGAAGCCTTTGGGAAGACACCGCAGGAGCCTAACGGGGCCGCGGACGTTTTCCTGTTCATATAGTGCCGGATAGCCACAGGCTGCGGCGGGTCGGAGACGGAAAACGGGATGAGTGCGCAGACGGACACGCAGGACAACGAGACCTCGAACGACGGTCCGCTGCTCGATCTGACCGACGCCGGCGTCAAGAAATTCATCAAACAGGCCAAAACGCGTGGCTATGTGACGATGGAAGACCTGAACAAGGTGCTGCCCTCGGAGGAGGTCACGCCCGATCAGATCGAGGACACCCTGGCCATGCTGTCGGAGATGGGGGTCAACGTCGTCGAGGCCGAGGAGGACGGCGAGGCCGCCCAGGGCACCGAAGTGGCCGAGAAGGCCGAGACATCGGTCTCCGAGACGGATGCCAAGCCTACCTATGACCGCACAGACGATCCCGTGCGCATGTATCTGCGTGAGATGGGCTCGGTCGAACTGCTGAGCCGCGAGGGCGAGATCGCGATCGCCAAGCGCATCGAGGCCGGCCGCGACGCCATGATCTCGGGCCTGTGCGAAAGCGCCCTGACGTTCGAGGCCATCATGGTGTGGCGCGACGAACTGCTGAACAACCGCATCCTGCTGCGCGAGGTCATCGACCTTGACGCCACCTATGGCGTGCTGAACCCCGCCAGCCTGCCGCACAACCAGCCGCCGCAGCCGATCCCCGGCCAGCCCAAGCCTCCCCGCACCGCCGAAGAAGCGGAAAAGGAGGCCGAGGAGGAAGAGGACGAGGACGATTTCGATGACGGCGGCGGCATGTCGATTTCGGCGCTTGAGGCCGAGCTGCGCGACGGCGTCATGGAAGTGCTGGACGCAGTCGCCAACGACTTCGGCGGATTCCGCCGGCTGCAGGACAAGCTGGTCGAGGCCCGGCTGAAGGGCGAAGTCCTGTCGACCAAGGACCAGAAGGCCTACGAGACCCTGTCGCGCGCGATTTCGGACCGCCTGAAGTCGATGAAGCTGAACAACAACCGCATCGAGGCGCTGGTCGAGCAACTGTACGCAATCAACAAGCGTCTGATCTCGCTGGAAGGCCGCCTGCTGCGCCTGGCCGACAGCTATGGCATTTCGCGTCCCGAGTTCCTCAAGGCCTATTTCGGCGCCGAGCTGGCCCCGGACTGGAGCGAGCGCGTCAAGGACATGGGCGTGCGCTGGACCAAGTTCAGCGAGAACGAAGCAGCCCAGATCGCGCAGATCCGCGGCGATGTCGCGGCCGTCGCCAGCGAGGCCGGCCTGCCGATCGACGACTACCGCCGCATCGTCCAGAAGGTGCAGAAGGGCGAGCGCGAGGCCCGTCAGGCCAAGAAGGAAATGGTCGAGGCCAACCTGCGCCTCGTGATCTCCATCGCCAAGAAATACACCAACCGCGGCCTGCAGTTCCTGGACCTGATCCAGGAGGGCAACATCGGCCTGATGAAGGCGGTCGACAAGTTCGAGTACCGCCGCGGCTACAAGTTCTCGACCTACGCCACCTGGTGGATCCGGCAGGCGATCACCCGCTCGATCGCCGACCAGGCGCGCACCATCCGTATCCCGGTGCACATGATCGAGACCATCAACAAGATCGTCCGCACCAGCCGCCAGATGCTGCACGAGATCGGCCGCGAGCC
>CAXICH010000079.1:0-9031 GCA_964022245.1 uncultured Alphaproteobacteria bacterium | reverse complement strand
CGGGCACCATCTCGCCGGACGGCGGACGCCAGATCACCGGTGGCGCCTCGCTGATGGCCACTTCGGCGCTGGCCAAGTCGGGCGCCGTCATGGTCGAGCGGTTCGACACCTCCGTGTCCGAGCTGGAGCTGCGCTACGCCAACAACAAGCTGATCGGTGATGAAGGCATGGGCGATCCCGCGGACCCCGGCTATCGCCGCATCATCGCCGGTCAGGTGCCCGGCTCTGACTTCTATATCGTCGGTGGCATCACCGAGGTGAACTACAACATCCGCTCGGCCGGCTGGGATTTCGGCGGCGGCGAGGCCGACACGGACACCCCCCTGTCCGGCGTCTTCCAGGGCCGTATGTATGTGATGAACGTCGCGCTGGACCTGCGCCTCGTGCAGACGACCTCGCTCGAGATCGTCGATGTCGTCTCCTACCAGAAGCAGATCATCGGACGGGAAATCTCGGCCGGGGTGTTCGACTTCCTGAACGGCAACGTTTTCGACATCTCCGCCGGCGAAGGCGGGTTCGAGCCGGTGCAACTGGCCGTCCGCTCGCTGGTCGAGCGCGCCGTCATTGAGTTCATGGCCAATCTTTACGGTGCCCCGGGCCCGGAGATCTGCCTTGATACGCAGAACGAGCTGCTGCGCGACACCTACGGCCCCACCGGCAACTATTACCCCGCCTATCCCAATACGGAGACGAACAATGGCCAGACACGTGCCGATCCGTCTCGCTGGCATGATCGCCGCGACGGTGACGTGCGCCGCAGTCGCTACTGAGGCTGCCGCGCAGGATCAGGACCCGTCGATCGTCCTGAACGAACAGATCCAGTTCGGCGACGTCTTCGCCGGGCAGACACTGGACGTGGTCGACTCGTCGGATCAGGTGACCGTCAGCAATTCCGCGACCGGCAACAGCCTCGCGGGCGGGGTCCAGGGCGGCGACATGAGCGTCACCTCGACCCAGTCGATGCAGGGCGACGTCCGCGCCGAGACCACCTTTGTACTGGGGGGCGATACCGAGGGGGTGGTCAGCGGCGTCACCCAGGCCAATGGCAACTATCTGGGCCTCAGTGCCTCTGACGCCAATCTGACGGTCGACTCGGCCCAGACGGTCGGCGACGTCGAGATCGTCGCGACCTCGACCATGGCCGAGGGCAATGAGCGCCTGCTGGGCGGGGCTTACGTCGACGCTTCGGCCATCGGCAATACGGCGGCGCTGGGCGGCGAACGCAGCTTTTTCGATGGCTCGGTGACCCAGACCTCCGGCGCCAATATCCGCGCCTCCAACTTTGCGGCCACCCAATATATTCCGGCCGAGGCCGAGTTCACCGCCCAGGCTGTCGCCAATGTGGTGTCCGTGACCGGCACCTCGGTGACCGGCCAGAACATGACCATCAACCAGACCTCGACCGGCGGGATCATCGATTCGGGCGTCAGCGCCAACGCGGGAAATTCCTGGGACCTGGCCGGACGCGCCAATGCCGGTGCCAACCGCGTGGTCCTGTCGAATCAGGGCGGATCGGTCGTCGCCACCACGCGGCAGGACAACGCCAGCCAGATCCAGTCGCAGGCCATTGTCACCTCGTACGACTATGGCGCGGCCACGTCCTATGCGCGCGGCGTCGCCAACGAGGTCTCGGTCGGCAACAACGATATCTATGTCGAGATCGACAACGCCCAGATCAATACGGGTGGCGTCGCGGTCGACGCCCGGTTCGCCGGCACCCAGGGCTATGACGCCTATGTGGGGGCCGATGCGGCCGGCAATGTCGTGACGGGGTTCGCCTGTGCCGACTGCGCCGGCTATGTCGACGCCACAAACAGCCAGGCCAACAGCGGCAATGTCAGCGCCACGGCGCAGACCACGGTCAATGGCACAAACCGGGCTGTGGTCACGGGCACCAATGCCGTGGGCAATGCCGCGACCTTCTATGTCTCGCGCAGCGGAAATTAACTCTCGTTAATAATCGCGCTCCGGTCGTTCAAACCCCGGCTCCGCTCCGCTAGGGTGGCTTCGACGGCCTGATCTTCGGGTCTTTCGATCCCGCACGCCCGATGTCCTTCAGGACGAGGCGCGCGCCCAACGGAGTTGTCCCGATGCGTTCTCCCCGCCGCCTTCTGCTTGTTGCCGCCTCCAGCCTGGCGGTCATCGCCGGAGCGGGCTTGCCGTCGCTCGTCCAGGCCCAGGACGCCGCCGCCGTTTCGGCCAACGCCATGCGCCCGTCCGACCCGTGGGCCCATGAGACCAGCGACATTCCCGCCGACAGCGCCGTCCGCTTTGGTCAGCTGCCCAACGGCCTGCGCTATGCGATCATCCGCAACACCACGCCCCCGGGCCAGGCCTCGTTGCGCGTCCGCATCGATGCGGGCTCGCTGATGGAAAATGACGACCAGCTCGGTCTGGCCCACTTCATCGAGCACATGGCCTTCAACGGCTCGACCAACATTCCCGAGGGCGAGCTGACCAAAACCCTCGAGCGTCTGGGCCTGGCGTTCGGCGCCGACACCAATGCCTCGACCGGCTTTGATGAGACCGTCTACAAGCTGGATCTGCCCCAGACCGACGCGGAAACCGTCGATACCTCGCTGATGATCCTGCGCGACATGCTGGGCAATGCCACCCTGTCGGCGGACGCCATCGACCGCGAGCGCGGTATCGTCCTGTCGGAAGAGCGGACCCGTGCCGGACCAGGCCTGCGCTCGGTCATCGCCCAGCTGGACTTCTTCCTGAAGGACCAGCTGGTCCCGGATCGTCTGCCGATCGGCTCGACCTCGGTGCTGGCCAATGCCCCGCGCGAGCGCTTCGTCGAATTCTACAGCGCCTACTACAGGCCGTCCCGTGCCACGGTGATCGCCGTCGGGGACTTCGACGTCGACGTGATGGAAGCGAAAATCGTCGCCACCTTCGGCGACTGGGAGAACCCGGCAGCCGACGGCGCCGAACCGGTTCTCGGCACGGTCCAGCCGCGGGGCCTCGAGGCCGGATCCTACATTGAGGCCGGTGTCCAGCCGTCGGTCCAGATCACCTGGGTCAATCCGCCCGACACCCGTCCTGACACCATGGCCACCCAGCGTGAGGGCATGATCGAAGGCCTTGGCCTGCGTGTTCTGAACCGCCGCCTGCAGCGCCTCGCCCGCGGCGAGAACCCGCCCTTCATCGGCGCTTCGGGCAGTCGGTCGAACCTGTTCAACTCGGCCGAGGCGGCCACGGTGTCGGCCGTCTATCAGGACGGGAACTGGGACGACGCGCTGCAGGCCATCGATCAGGAGCAGCGCCGGATCGTTGCGTTCGGCATCACCCAGGAAGAGCTGGACCGCGAGATCACCGAGATTCGCACCGCGCTCGAGGAGAATGTCGCCGGCGCTGCCACGCGTCGCACGCCCAATCTGGCCAACAGCCTCGCCGCCTCGGTCAATAACGACGAAGTCTTCACGGCCCCCGAGACCGATCTGGCCATGTTCGAGGCCATCGTCGCCGACCTGACGCTGGACGAGGTCAATGACGCCCTGCGCGGCACCTTCACCGGCCAGGGCCCGCTGATCTATGTGACCGGCCCCGACGCCATCGAGGGCGGCGACGCTGCCATCCTCACCGCCTATGAGGCGTCTCAACAGACCGAGGTCGCCGCCCCCGAGGCCGAGGCCCGGGTCGACTGGCCCTATACGGAGTTCGGCACGCCCGGCACGGTCGCCTCGACCGAGGTGATCGAGGACATCGGCACCACCTTCGTCACCTTCGACAACGGCGTGCGCCTGACGATCAAGCCGACCGAATTCACCGACGACCAGGTGCTGGTCTCGGTCCGCACGGGCACGGGGTATCTGTCCCTGCCGACCGACGAATCGACCGGCGTCTGGGGTCTGGGCATCGCTTTTGCCGAAGGCGGCCTCGGACAACTGACGGCCGAACAGCTGGAAACTGTCCTGTCCGGCAAGGTCTATGGCGTTTCCCTGTCGGCGGACGAGGAGTCCTACCGCCTGTCCGGCACCACCCGACCGGAGGATCTGGACCTGCAGATGCAGGTGCTGACCGCCTATCTGACCGATGCCGGCTGGCGTCCCGAGCCGTTCGAGCGGGCCCGCGGCCAGTTCCGTCTGATCCTGCCGCAACTGGATGCCACCACCGGCGGTGTGTTCGCGCGCGACGGCTCGGGCCTGCTGCGCTCTGGCGACGCCCGCTGGACCCTCCCGACGCTGGAACAGGTCGCGTCCTGGTCGCTCGACGACCTGCGCACCCTCGTCAGCAATGACCTGTCGCAGGGCCCGATCGAGGTCATCATCGTCGGCGACGTCGATGTCGATGCCGCCATCCGGTCGGTGGCTGCCACCGTCGGCAGCCTGCCGGCGCGCGGCCCCGCCGCCACGCCCTCGGCCGAGGCCCGCACCTCGACCTTCCCCGAAGGCACGGCCCAACCGGTCGAGCTGAAGCACGGCGGCCGTCCCGATCAGGCGCTGGGCTTCGTCGCCTGGCCGACCGGCGACAACTTCAGCAACCCGCGCGAGGCCCGCATGGTCCGTCTGCTGGCCGACGTGCTGCGTCTGCGCCTGATCGACGAGCTGCGCGAGGGCCAGGCGGTGACCTATTCGCCCCAGGTCAGCGCAACGGCGTCCGGCACCTTTGAGGACTATGGCTATATGTCTGCCGCGATCGAGGCGCCGCCCGAGAAGCTGGAAGGCTTCTTCGCCGACGTCGACCAGATTGCCGCCGACCTGGTCGCCAGCCCGGTCACCGAGGATGAGCTGGAACGCGCCCGTCGCCCGCGCGTCGAGGCCTTGCGCCGCAGCCAGAACACCAACGGCTTCTGGATGAGCGAACTTCAGGACGCCCAGACCGATCCGGAACGCCTGCCGACCCTGCGCTCGGCGATGAGCGATATGGAATCGGCGACGCCGGCTGATCTGCAGGCCGTGGCGCGGAAATATCTGGTGCCCTCGGAAGCCTATCGCATCCAGGTGACGCCGCGGGCCGAGGCCGCCGCCGAGGAGTAGGACAGAAAGAAGGCCCCGGAGTTCGCTCTCCGGGGCCAGTTTCTCTCAGGAGGACCGACGGAGACGCCGATCACCTGTAGTCTGCAATCCCGCACGTGAAGGGGGGCTGAACCCGCCCTTCAGACCGGCGATCAGTAGCCGCGCGAACCGACGCCGCCGTCCAGCATCAGGAACGAGCCCGACACGGCCAGACCTTCCGTCTCGATGATCTCCTCGCGGTATTCGGTATAGGTTTCCTCACGGTACAGCGTCAGGATCTTCACCCCGGCGCCGTAGCGACGCAGCAGCGAACGCTCATTGCAGTCCCGTTCCGGGCGCTGCGGACGGCACTCGATCCTGCTTTCGCGACCGCCGTACCACAGGGCTTCGCCCTTGCGGCAGACGATGGTCTCGCCATGGTCGGACCGGGTCTCGCCCTCATATTCGGAAATGGTGATCTGCAGCCAGGTGCCGGCGAGACAGCGGTACAGCTCGCCCTCATAGTCCTCGAAGATATCGCGGTCGCCGCGCACCTGTGAGGCCGGGTGCGGCACATTGCGGTCGTCCAGACAGACGGCCTGGATGACCACCCGCTTCCGGAACCGGCGCACCTCCGTATAGGGCACGCGAATCGTCTCGCGGATCAGCCCGCCCTCGACGTTCAGACCCTGGATGGTGGTCGGATAGCGCGGCGTCGAGCTGAAATAGGCCCCGCCTCCGCCGCCGACGACCACGGTCGAGCTTCCCCGGGCGTTGATGCGCGCCGAGGCCGAGGCGTTGGCATTGGCGTTGGCATTGACGTTGATGTTCACATTGACGTTGCCGCCTCCGCCGCAGCACGGCGGCGCGGGCGGCTGCTCGCAGCACGGATGGGGCGGCGGCGGGGGTGGCGGCGGCGGCGGCGGCGGCTCGCAGCACGGAGGGGGCGGCGGCGGACAGCCGGATCCGCATTGCGCCTGGGCCGTATCGGCAGCGGCGAAGACGGCGAAAAAGCCCGCCATCGCCACCAGTCCCTGGATGATCCGCACCCGCATGCGCAGGTCTCCTTCAGTGGTCAGTCGCCGCGATTCCAGCAAGAACCGGGCCGTTCACCCTCAAACATGCCGGCAAAACCCTTTCGTTTCCGTTGCGCTGTGCCGTGGCCCTCTCCTTGCGGCACAGCCGTCAGGAGCGTTCGGGATGTTTCATGCTGAGACAACACGGCTGATCGAGACCTGGAGCGCGCTTCCGGGCGCCTCGCGTATTCCCGACCGGCAGGACCTCGACGCCCTGTCGCTGGGCCCGCTGGTGACCCGGCTGTTCCTGCTGGACTATCGACCGCAAGCCAGCCGCTTCCGCCTCGCCGGAGACTGGATCGAAGCCCTGCACGGCCGTCCGCTCAGCGGCGAGTCGTGGCGCGACCTGTGGGACCATGCCTCCCTGCCGCTGGTCGAATCGGCCCTTGCCCAGTGCCTCCGTGAAATCCGCCCCGTGATCCTGACGGGGGATTGCCCCCGTCTGCCCGGCGGGATGGAGATTCCTCTGGTCCCGCTTCGCGGGCCCGGAGGGCGCGCCGACCGGATCGTCGGCCTCTATCGCCCACGCGGGCCCGGCCAGCCCGTCAGCCGCCCGCCCACGCGTCTGTCGGCTCACGCCAGTCTGGCCGTCGGCGAACCACCCCGCGCCCGGCCGCAGCTCATCGCCCTGCAGGGCCGCCGCGTCGCCTAGGTCGGGGTCAGATCGGTGGCGTAACGCTTCCAGTTGGCGACATAATGGGCGGCCGAGGCCTTCAGCGCCTCGATCTGGCCGGGTTCCAGCGTCCGCACCACCTTGCCGGGCTGACCCATCACCAGCGAATTGTCCGGAATCTCCCTGCCCTCGGTGATCAGGGTATTGGCCCCGATCAGGCAGTTCTTGCCGATCCTTGCCCGGCCCAGCACCACCGCCCCGATGCCGATCAGGCTGTTGTCGCCGATCTCGCAGCTGTGCAGCATGACCATATGGCCGACCGTCACGCCGTCCCCGATCGTCAGCGGCTCACCGGGATCGGAATGGAGCACGCTGCCGTCCTGGATGTTGGTGTCGTGGCCGATGGTGATGGGGTCATTGTCGCCCCGCACCACGGCGCCGAACCAGACGCTGGCCCCCGGCTTGAGAATCACGTCACCAATGACGGTGGCGTTCGGCGCGATCCAGTATTCCCCCTCGGGTGGCAGCTGGGGTTTCTTGTCGCCCAATGTGTGAACACTCATCCGAACTCGTCCCTATATTCAGCAGATAGTGGCTTTAACACTCCTTAAACCACGTTAGCATCAGGATGTTGAGGCGATTCGAGATCAGATCGATCTTGGCCTCGCCGTCGGGTTTTCTGCCCGGCGCAGTCGCTTTCGGAGGTGGCGCATGGTGTGCCGGGCTCGACGGGGTCACCCGTTGAACGACATCCCTCTCAGAGACAGGGCCGCCACCCGCGGCTTTCGTCCCGACCCCGGTCGTCGCGTCGCCATCGGCGATGAAATCCTCCCCCAAGCCCTGTCAGGCGGTGCCGTTTCGGTATCGCCTTTTTTCATGCCCTGGAGTCGTCCATGACCAAGCGCTCAGCCCTCAAGCGTCAGACCCGCGAAGCCGCCCGCGAGTTCGGTGTGCTCGATACGCCTGAATTCATCCATGAGGCCAAGGTCCGGCGTCTTCCCCCGCATGTGGGCCAGGGGCGGCCGAGACGCGGCGAACAGGGCAACGGCTGGTCGCCGTATCCCTCCAATGACGACCGCGACCAGGCCTATCTGAAGACGCTCAAGCCCAAATCGGACGGCCAGGCCGCGCTGATGGAGGCCATCGACGATCACAATATGGTCCTGGCGCTCGGGCCGGCCGGCACCGGCAAGACCTATCTGGCCGTGGCCAAGGCGGTCGAGGCGCTGGAAGCGGGCAAGGTCGGCCGCATTGTCCTCAGCCGCCCGGCGGTCGAGGCCGGCGAATCGATCGGCTTCCTGCCCGGCGACATGGAGGACAAGCTGGCCCCCTACCTGCGGCCGCTCTACGACGCCCTCTCGGACCGGCTCAGCATGAAGCGGGTCAAGGCCCTGATGGCCGAGGGCCTGATCGAGATCGCCCCCATCGGCTATATGCGCGGCCGCACGCTCAACAACGCCTTCGTCGTCGTCGACGAGGCCCAGAACTGCACCTACGTCCAGCTGAAGATGCTGCTGACCCGTCTGGGCTGGCATTCGACCATGGTGGTAACGGGCGATCCGCAACAGTCTGACCTGCTGCCCGGCATCTCGGGCCTGTCGGATGTCGCCGAACGTCTGCAGGCGGTGCCGGACATCGCCGTGGTCAAGCTGGCCGAGCGCGACATCGTCCGCCACCCGCTGGTCGCCTCCATGATCGGAGTGCTGTGATCGACACGGGGCCGGACTGAATCCTGGCGTTCCGGAACCCTCTCCGGCCCCGTCCCTTCCCTGCAGATGACCGATCTGCCGGATCTCCGATGACAGACGTTGCCGCCGCATGGGCCGGGGCCCTTGAGCGATTCGACTGGCTGCCGCCCTGGGGCCAGAGCCTGGTCCTGCTGGGTGGGGCCATTGGCGCGGCGCTACTGATCCATGCGCTCGGCGTGGCCCTCGTCCGCCGGGCCCTGAAGCAGGGCGATATTTTCTGGCGGTCGCTGGTCAGCCGCACGCGTCGGCCGGCCCGGCTGGCCCTGGCGCTGCTGGCGATCAATCTGGTCTCTCCGTTCCTGCCGCTTCAGGAAGAGATGGCCGCCCTGCTGCGTCAGGGCCTGCACATCGGCATGGTCATCACGGTCGGCTGGGCCAGTCTGGCTGCCCTCGACATCGCCGCCGCCATCCACCTGCGCAAATACCGGATCGACGTCGCCGACAACCTGATCGCCCGCAAGCACCTGACCCAGGTACGCATCCTGCGCCGCGCCGCCGCGACCCTGATCATTGTCTTCACCCTCGCCTTTGCCCTGATGACCATCAGCGGCTTCCGGCAGTGGGGCGTCAGCCTGCTGGCCGCGGGCGGGGCGGCGGGCATCATCGTCGGTCTGGCGCTGCAACCCCTGCTGACCAATCTGATCGCCGGCATCC
>CAXICH010000078.1:0-9045 GCA_964022245.1 uncultured Alphaproteobacteria bacterium | reverse complement strand
CCCGAGGTCAGCTACAACCTCAGTGTCGCCAGCGACTATGTGTTTCGCGGCATCAGCCAGACCGACGACCGGGCGGCCCTTCAGGGCGGTGTCGATATCGCGGTCAGCGGCTTCTACGCCGGGGGGTGGGCCTCGACCGTGGACTTTGGCGACGAGACCGATGCCGAGGTCGACATCTACGGGGGCTACACCACCCGGATCGCCGGGTTCGACGTCGACGTGGGTGCGGTCCTCTATCTCTACGTCGGCAAGCCCGCAGGGGCTGACTATGACTACGTCGAGCTGAAGGCGGCGGCGTCACGGGACGTGGGACCCGTGAACCTCGGGGTCACCACCTATTACGCGACGAACTTCTTCGGCGTGGACGATGAGGCCTTCTACTACGAGGCCAATTCGGCCTTCGCCATCAGCCCGTCCCTGACGGCCTCGGGCGCTGTGGGCCACCAGACGCTGGACGTCAGCGATGATTATACGACCTGGAATGTCGGCCTGACCTATGCCTTCCCGAAGCTGATCTCGATCGACATGCGCTATCACGATACCGACACGGCGGGCCCGCTCTCGGAGGAGCGGTTCGTTGGCATGGTGTCCCTGGCCTTCTGATCGCCACGACGGCAAACCGAAAAAATCGTCCGGCAAAGTGGCGAATTTCGGCAGGATTCGCCGAGATCAAAAGATTGTCAGGCGGCCGCGCGGGGAAAAATGCCCGCGCGGTCTTGCCGTGAGCGCCTCAGCACAGGATGGTGGGTCTATGCTGCACCGCAACCAAAGATTCCCGGAAGTCGCCCGGCGGACTCCTCCCAGGACGCCGCCCGAAAGCCGCGTTCGCGACTTCAAGGAAATCTACGCGGATTTCGCGGCCGCCAGCGGCGCGGCCCAGTCGAGTCGGTGTGCCCAGTGCGGCGTGCCCTTCTGCCAGAGCGGCTGTCCGCTTGAGAATGCCATCCCCGACTGGCTCAAGCTGGCGGCCGAGGGGCGACTGGAAGAGGCGTGGCGCGCGTCCGAGGCGACCAGCGCCCTGCCCGAAATCTGTGGTCGTATCTGTCCGCAGGATCGCCTGTGCGAAGGCGCCTGTACGCTGGAACGCGCGGGCTGGGAGACGGTCACCATTGGCTCGGTCGAACGCTGGCTGGGCGATATGGCGTTCAAGGAGGGCTGGATCGAACCCATCCGGCCTGTCCGGGAGCGGGACGTTTCGATCGGCATTGTCGGGTCGGGGCCGGCCGGGTTGGCGGCCGCCGACCGACTGCGCGGGCTCGGCTATGCGGTCACCATCTATGAACGTCAGGACCGCGCGGGCGGGCTGCTGATGTACGGAATCCCGGGGTTCAAGCTGGAAAAGCCGGTGGTGCAGCGGCGCATCGACCGTCTGGTCGAGTCCGGTGTGACGTTCGAACTGGGCGTCGAGATCGGCCGCGACCTGTCCTTCGGGGATTTGCGGAGCCGGCATCAGGCGGTGCTTCTGGCGACCGGAGTGTATGCGGCGCGGCGACTGGCGGTGCCGGGCTGTGGCACAGACGGCGTCGTGCCCGCGCTCGCCTATCTGACGGCGTCGAACCGAAAGGGCATGGGCGACATTGTACCCGAGTTCGAGTCCGGCGCGCTGGATGCGCGGGGGCGGAGGGTCGTGGTCATCGGTGGCGGCGACACAGCCATGGACTGCGTCCGCACGGCCGTGCGTCAGGGCGCGACCTCGGTCACCTGCCTGTATCGCCGGGACCGCGACAACATGCCGGGTAGCGCCCGCGAGGTCGCCCATGCCGAGGAAGAGGGTGTGGTGTTCGACTGGCTGGCCTCACCCAGGGCGGTCCACGATGCCGAGGGTCGGGCGACGGCGGTGCGGGCCATCCGTACGGCCTTGTCCGACCCGGGCCCGGATGGCCGACGGTCGATCCGCGAACTGGTCGACAGCGCCTATGACTGCAGCGCCGACATGGTCATCGAGGCGCTGGGCTTTGAGCCTGAGGACCTGAAAACCCGGTTGGACGTGCCGGACCTGGCGGTGCGGGACGACGGCACGGTCTGGTCGGCGGGCGCCACGCGGGCCACGACCCTCGAGGGCGTGTTCGTGGCTGGAGACATATCACGCGGGGCGTCGCTGGTCGTCTGGGCGGTCCGCGGGGGTCAGGATGCGGCTGCAGAAATCCATGTGTGGCTGGGTGCGCGCCAGCAGGTGGCGGCATGAGTTTCGATCCCCGGCAGTATCTCGACGACCGGCAGGCCCTGATTGACGCGGGGGCCTATGACCCCGCCAGCGAGCGCGACGCCTGCGGCGTCGGGCTGGTCGCCGCCATCGACGGCCAGCCGCGGCGCGAAGTGGTCGATCTGGCCATCGCGGCGCTGAAGGCTGTCTGGCATCGGGGGGCGGTCGATGCGGACGGACGATCGGGCGATGGCGCGGGCCTGCTGATCGGCCTGCCGCGCGAATTCTTCCTGAGACAGGTCCGCGAACAGGGGCGCGAGCCCCGGCCCGGCCCCCTGGCCGTGGGGATGGTCTTCCTGCCGCGTCATAACCTCGCTGCCCAGGAGCAGGCGCGGGTGGTCATCGAGCGCGAGGTGCAGGCGGCAGGATTCTATCTCTATGGCTGGCGACAGGTCCCGCACCGGCCCGACATCCTCGGGGAGCGCGCGGCCGCGACCCGCCCCGAGATCGAGCAGATCATGCTGGCCCCGCCCGGGGGGCTGGAGGGAGAAGATCTGGAGCGGGCGCTGTACCTGCTGCGACGCCGGATCGAGGCGCGGGCCCGGGCGCGCGGCATCGACGTCTATATCTGTTCCCTGTCGGCGCGGGTGGTCATCTACAAGGGGATGATGCTGGCCCAGGCACTGGCCGAGTTCTACCCCGACCTCACTGACCCCGAGGTGGTCGCCTCGGTGGCCGTGTTCCACCAGCGCTATTCAACCAACACCTTCCCCGAGTGGCGTCTGGCCCAGCCGTTCCGGATGCTGGCCCACAACGGCGAGATCAACACCCTGCGTGGCAATGCCAACTGGATGCGCAGCCACGAAATCCGCATGACGGCGGCGGCCTTCGGGGCCGATGACGACATCGTCAAGCCGGTGATCCAGCAGGCCGGCTCGGACTCTGCGGCCCTCGACAATGTCTTTGAGGTTCTGGTGCGGGCCGGGCGGTCGGCGCCCATGGCCAAGACCCTGCTGATCCCCGAGGCCTCGATTCCCGGCGTTTCCAGCCCGGCGCATCAGGCGCTCTACGCCTATTGCAATGCGGTGATGGAGCCCTGGGACGGACCGACCGCCCTGTGCGCCACGGACGGGCGCTGGGTCGTGGCGGGCAAGGATCGCAACGGACTACGGCCCCTGCGGGTGACCGAAACCTCGGATGGTCTGCTGATCTGCGGATCCGAGGTCGGCATGACCGGCATCGCGCCGGAGCGGATCGCGCGCAACCTTCATATCGGGCCCGGCCGCATGATCGCGCTGGACCTCGATGAAGGCCGGCTGTTCGACGAGACGGCCATTCTCGACAAGCTGGCAGCGGGCCACCCGTACGACCGCTGGCTGGACAATATCATCGATCTGGAGCCGAAGGTCGGCCCCGGACCTGAACCGCGTCGTCTGGACGGGCCGGCGCTGGTGCGGATGCAGGCCGCTGTCGGCTGGACGCAGGAGGATGTGGAGACCCTGCTGGACCCGATGATCGCGGACGGCAAGGAGGCCGTCGGGTCGATGGGCGATGATGCCGTCCCGCGGGTTTTGTCGGGGCTGGACCGGCCGTTCAGCCACTATTTCCGGCAGGCCTTTGCCCAGGTGACCAATCCGCCGATCGACCCGTTGCGGGAGGGCGCGGCGATGTCGCTCAGGACCCGGTTCAAGAACCTCGGCAACATCCTGGCTCAGGAGGAGGGGCAGACCCGGGTCCATGTGCTGGACAGTCCGGTCCTGACCACCGGGATGTTTGACCGCATGCTGGATGTGGTGGGCGAGGGGGCGGTGGCCCGTCTCGATACCAGTTTCGATCCCGCGATGGGTGGGGACCGCCCGGGAGAGGCCCTGCGGCTGGGGATAGAGCGCCTGCGGGCCGAGGCGGTGGAGCAGGTGCGGGCGGGCTCCGGCATTCTGGTGCTGACCGATGAGGCGATGGGGCCGGACCGGCCCTTGATCCCGATGATCATGGCCACGGCCGCCGTGCACACACGGCTTGTCGATGAGGGGCTGCGGTCGTTCGTCTCAATCGTCGTGCGAACCGCGGAGGCGCTGGATGCCCACGCCTTTGCCGTGCTGGTCGGGTGTGGCGCGACCGCGGTCAACGCCTGGCTCGCGCAGGAAACCTTTCTGCAGCGTCAGGACGAGGGCCGTTATGGCCCGGGATCGCTGCGTGAAGCCTGCCTGAACTACAAGGCGGCCATCGAGGCGGGGCTGCTGAAGATCCTGGCCAAGAAGGGCATTTCGGTAATCTCGGCTTATCGCGGGGCCTTTGAGTTCGAGGCGCTGGGTCTGTCGCGAGCGCTGGTGGCGGACGTCTTTCCGGGCATGACATCGCGGGTTTCGGGCATTGGACTGACCGGGCTGGAAGCGCGGGCGCTGCGGCTGGCGTCCGTTGGCTTTGACAGTGACCGGCCTGTGCTCCGTCTCGGGGGCTCTCACCGGATTCGGGCAGGCGAGGAACGGCACGGCTGGGATGCGGAGGCTATCCACCGGCTGCAGGATGCGACGACCCGCAACGACTACGGGCGCTACAAGGCCTACAGTCGGCGAGTGCGCGAACAGCCGGCCGGGGCCCTGCGTGACCTGCTGGATTTCCGGGAAGCCGGAGCTGTGCCGCTCGAGGCGGTGGAGAGCGTCAATGAGATCCGCAAACGGTTCGTGACCCCCGGCATGTCGCTGGGGGCGCTGTCGCCCGAGGCGCACGAGACGCTCAACATCGCGATGAACCGCATCGGCGCCCGCTCGGTCTCGGGCGAGGGCGGCGAGGACCCCGAGCGCTACAAGACCCGGCCGAACGGCGACAATCCGAACAGCGCCGTCAAGCAGATCGCCTCAGGCCGGTTTGGGGTGACTGCCGAATATCTGACCCAATGCCGCGAGATCGAGATCAAGGTCGCCCAGGGCGCGAAGCCCGGCGAGGGCGGTCAACTGCCCGGCTTCAAGGTCACGGAGTTCATCGCCCGGATGCGCCATGCGACGCCGGGCGTGGGCCTCATCAGCCCGCCGCCCCATCACGACATCTATTCGATCGAGGACCTGGCCCAGCTGATCTATGACCTGAAGCAGATCAATCCGGACGCCCGGGTGACGGTCAAGCTGGTGGCCCAGTCGGGGATCGGTGCCGTGGCCGCCGGTGTGGCCAAGGCCAAGGCCGATACGGTTCTGATCTCGGGGCACAACGGCGGCACCGGGGCGGCCGCGATCAGCTCGATCAAACAGGTCGGCATGCCCTGGGAGATGGGGCTTAGCGAAGCCCATCAGGTGCTGAGCATGAACGGTCTTCGCGGGCGTGTGCGCCTGCGGACCGATGGCGGTATCCGGACGGGCCGGGACGTGGTGATCGCGGCCATGCTTGGGGCCGAGGAATTCGGCATCGGTACGGCCAGCCTGATCGCGGTCGGCTGTCTGATGGTGCGCCAGTGTCATTCCAACACCTGCCCGGTCGGCGTCTGCGTTCAGGACGAGCGGCTGCGGGCGCTGTTCACCGGGACGCCCGACAAGGTGATCAACCTGTTCACCTTCATCGCCGAGGAGACCCGCGAGGTGCTGGCGTCTCTTGGGCTGACGCGGCTGGATGAAGCGGTCGGACGCACCGACCTGTTGCGGCAGGTGTCGCGCGGCGGGGGCGACCTGGACGATCTGGACCTCAACCCCCTGCTGGTCAGGGTGGGGGAGGCGGACCTGCGGAACGGCGCCGTCCTGCCGCGCAACCCGGTACCGGACAGTCTGGATGCGCAGATCCTGATCGATGCGGAACCCTGCCTTCAGCGGCGCGAGAAGATGCAGCTCAGCTATGCCGTGCGGAATACGCAGAGGGCCATTGGAACGCGCACCTCCTCCGAGATCGTGCGCCGCCACGGACAGGACCTGCCCGACGGGCATCTGACGTTGAAGCTGAAGGGGGCTGCGGGGCAGTCGCTGGCGGCCTGGGGCATGAAGGGCCTGCGGATCGAACTGGATGGCGAGGCCAATGACTATGTCGGCAAGGGCCTTTCGGGCGCGCATCTGGTGATCCGTCCGGTCGCCTGGAAGCCGGGCCAGGCGCTGATCGGCAATACCTGCCTGTACGGGGCCACGTCAGGACGCCTGCTGGCCGCCGGCGTGGCGGGCGAGCGGTTTGCGGTCCGCAACTCGGGCGCGGTCGCCGTTGTAGAGGGCTGCGGGGCCCACGGCGGGGAATATATGACGGGCGGCACTCTGGTCGTGCTGGGGCCCACCGGCTGGAATTTCGGCGCGGGCATGTCCGGCGGGGAGGCCTTTGTCTGGAACGACGGCGATCGCGCGCTGGCCAACCTGAACGCTGAGTCGGTGATCGCCGGGCCCGTCGTCGGGGCAGCGGCAGACCGGCTCAAGGCGCTGATCGACGAGCATGCCCGGGAGACCGGCTCACCGCTGGCCTACCGGATCCTCGAGGACTGGACAACGTCGCGCGCCGCCTTCCTGCAGGTTGTCTCGCGCGAGGCAGAGGAAGCGGCCCAGGCGCGTCGCGCCTGAGCCGTCTACCGGAGAGGCCTATCCCGCCGCCATGATGCCGCAAGCCACCCGCTCACCCGCACCGCCGATTGGCTGGGTCTTGTGGTCGTCAGACATGGCATGGATGACGATGGCCGAGCCGTTGTCGTCCCACAGCCACTGGCCGGGGCCTTCGGGCGCGATGCGGGCCCGGGTGGTGAAGATTTCGGCGCGCACCCGGCCCTGTTCGTCGGCATAGATGTTGGGCAGGTCGCCATCATCAGGCCCTTGAGGGTTCAGCAGGCCATGCGGCTTCGCTTCGCCGGCATGGTTGATGTGGCCGCCCGCCGAGGTGAAGGGTGCCTGGCATTCGCCGGTCGCATGGATGTGGATGCCATGCCAGCCGGGCGTGAGACCGTCGGCCTCCACCCTTATCAGCAGGCCGGACGGTCCCTGCGTCAGGACGGCGCGTCCGATGTTCTGGCCGGAGGCATTGATCAGGGTCGCCTCCCCGAAATCGCCGATCCGCGCCGCCGACTGGCCGTCCGCGCGGTAGTGGTTCTCGGTGATCGCCACGCACCCCGACATCAGGGCCGCGGCGCTGAGAGAGGCGGCGGTCAGAAGGGAAAGTCGGGACAGGGTCATGGTGTATCTCCTCGATGCGATTTCAGGGCCGGGGATATGTGCGGGCTTAACTTTGCCAGCCCCGGATGCCGATGCTAGTAATCCCCAAGCCCGGAAGTTGTTCTGATTCCGGCCAGATGAAGCCGAAATTCCTTGACCGACGACATATCCGATCACGCTGACCCGTCCGCAATTCCCGGTGGCGGGGGGGGCGGCCATATAGACAACATCACGATCGAGGACGAACTGCGCCGTTCGTACCTCGACTATGCGATGAGCGTCATCGTCAGCCGCGCCCTGCCCGACGTGCGCGACGGGCTGAAGCCTGTTCACCGCCGCATCCTGTATTCGATGCACGACCTGAACATGACGCCGGAGCGCGCCTATTCGAAGTGCGCGCGCGTCGTCGGTGATGTGCTGGGTCGCTTCCACCCGCACGGCGATGCCTCGGTGTATATGGCGCTGGTCCGCATGGCCCAGCCCTTCTCGATGGGACTGATGCTGGTCGACGGCCAGGGCAATTTCGGCTCGGTCGACGGGGATATGCCGGCTTCCATGCGCTACACCGAGGCCCGGATGGCGCCCGCGGCCGTGGCACTGCTCACCGACATCGACAAGGACACGGTCGATTTCCAGCCGAACTATGACGAGAAGGAACTCGAGCCTGTCGTCCTGCCGGCACGGCTTCCGAACCTTCTGGTCAATGGCGCGGGCGGCATCGCCGTCGGTATGGCGACCAACATCCCGCCCCACAATCTGGGCGAGGTCGTGGACGGGGCCGTCGCCCTGCTGGACGACCCGAACATGGGCGACGAGGCCCTGCTCGACATCGTCCCCGGGCCGGACTTCCCGACCGGTGGCGAGATCATGGGCCGCACCGCGCCGCGCAATGCGCTGCGGGAGGGCCGCGGCTCGATCATCGTGCGGGGCAAGGCCTCGATCGAGGAGATTCGCAAGGATCGCGAGGCCATCGTCATCACGGAACTGCCGTTCCAGGTGAACAAGCAGACGCTGATCGAGCGTATCGCCGAAATGGTCCGCGAGAAGCGTCTGGAGGGCATCGCCGACGTTCGCGACGAGTCGGCTCGCCAGGGCATGCGGATCGTCATCGAGCTGAAGCGCGACGCGTCCGGCGACGTCATTCTGAACCAGCTGTATCGCTATACCGCCCTGCAGAGTTCGTTCGGCGTCAACATGCTGGCCCTCAATCAGGGCCGTCCGGAGCAGATGGGGCTGCGCCGGATGCTGGAGGCCTTCCTCGAGTTCCGTGAGGAAGTGGTCGTCCGCCGGGTCAAGTTCGAGCTGGGCAAGGCCCGCGACCGGGGCCATGTGCTGGTCGGTCTGGCCGTCGCCGTCGCCAATATTGACGAAGTGATCCACATCATCCGCTCCTCGGTCGACCCGGCCGAGGCCCGCGAACGGCTGCAGGCCAAATCCTGGCCGGTCGGGGACATGATGGCCCTCGTCGAGCTGATCGCCGATCCGCGCACTGTGCTGGTCGAGGGTGACAAGATCCGCCTGACCGACGAACAGACGCGCGCCATCCTGGCCCTGACGCTGTCGCGCCTGACCGGCCTCGGCCGCGACGACATCTTCGGCGAGGCGCGGGGGCTGGCCGACACCATTCAGGGGCACCTGACGATCCTGTCGGACCGCAAGCATGTGCTGGCGATCATCCGCGAGGATCTGATTGCCGTGCGGGACCAGTTTGCTGTGCCGCGCCGGACGCTGATCGGCGACGGTGACTTCGAGATGGAGGACGAGGACCTGATCCCGCGCGAGGACATGGTCGTCACCGTCACC